>CAYHXK010000229.1:0-4844 GCA_964360125.1 uncultured Sterolibacterium sp. | reverse complement strand
GCGTTTCCTGGCGGTGGAAATCGGCATCAGCAGGACATCGTCCTGGTCCTGGCCCAGCATGTTCTGGCCCTTCTTGTCGAGCCCGCCGATTACCGTCAGCGGCACCTTGCGCACGCGTATCACCTGGTCGAGCGGGCTGCTGTCGCCGAACAGGCTTTTTGCCACCGTCTGGCCGATCAGCACCACTTTGGCGGCGCTGTGCATATCCGAGGTTTCGAAGCTGCGGCCTTCGGCGATTTGCCATTCCCGCACTTCGAGGTAGTCCGGCGTGGTGCCGTAAAACGAGGTCGACCAGTTGGCATTGCCGGCCACCACCTGCCCGGTGCCGCGCAGGCTGGGCGCGGCGCCGTGAATTTCGTCGATCTCTTTGGCGAGGGCGTAGGCATCGTCCTCGGTGATGGTCTGTTGCGAGCCGGAGCCGCCGCGCGCCCCACCCGATAGCGCGGAGCCGGACAGCACCATGATGATGTTGGAGCCGAGGCTGCGGATTTGGTCCTCGACACGCGCCTGGGCGCCTTGACCGACGGCGATCATGACGATCACCGCGGCAACCCCGATGATGATGCCGAGCATGGTCAGGGCCGAGCGCAATTTATTGACACGCAAGGCGTTAAGCGCAACACGAAGGGTGGCAAGAAAGTTCATGTGGCTGGGGATGGCAGCCTGGCGGCTTCGATTGCCGCATCCTTGGCGGCATTGACGCGGTCGTCCAGCACCCGGCCATCGCGAAAAACGATGATGCGGCCGGCAAAATTGGCGATATCGTGTTCGTGCGTTACCACCACAATGGTAATGCCTTCTCGGTTGAGGGCTTGCAACAGCGACATGATCTCGACGCTGGTGCGGGAGTCGAGCGCGCCGGTCGGTTCGTCGGCAAGCACCAGCATCGGGTCATTGACCAGGGCGCGGGCAATCGCCACACGCTGCTGCTGGCCGCCCGACAACTGGGCCGGATGGTGATCCAGGCGGTCGGCCAGGCCGACCTGAGCCAGGCGCCTTGCCGCGCGCCGGTTGCGTTCGACGACGGACACGCCGCTGTAGAGTAGCGGCAGGGCGACATTGTCGAGGGCTGCGGTGCGCGGCAACAGATTGAAGTGCTGAAACACGAAGCCGATCTTGCGGTTGCGCACGGCGGCCAGTTCGTCTCCCGAGAGTTGCGATATTTCCTGTCCGCCGAACCAGTATTCTCCCGTGGTCGGATGATCCAGGCAACCGAGCAGGTTCATGAAGGTAGACTTGCCCGAGCCGGATGGCCCCATCACCGCCACGAACTCGCCGGCATCGATGTCAACCGTCACCCCGCGCAACGCCGCGACCACATTGGCGCCCATGCGGTATTCCTTGACGAGCGAGTCGGTACGGAGCAGTGGGGCCGGCATGGCGAACTTTCCGAAGTTACCGCGGCTTAGACAACTGCTCAGGGGAAACGGGGACCAACGGGGGCAGCGCTGGTCTTCGCGGCGGCCGCGATACCCACGAGTACAGCAGTTCCCTCGCGCAACTCATTGGAGAGTATTTCCGTCATGCTGCCGTCGGTGAGCCCCAAACGCACCTGCACGCTCTTGGGCTTGCCAGTTTCGTCGGGCAGCCAGAGCCGACCGGCGGACGCGCCACTGGCGGCCTGCGCAGCAACGCCGGGAGCGAGCGGCGAAGATGACTTGTCTTCGCCGCTGCCGGGCGGACGGAAACGCAGCGCGGTATTCGGCGCCTTGAGAACCTTGTCCTTCTGCGCCACGATGATGCGCACATTGGCGGTCATGCCCGGCAGCAGCACCAATTCCGGATTGGCCGCGGAGATGATGACCGTGTAAGTCACGACGTTGGAAACCACCTGGGCCGCCTTGCGTACCTGTACCACCGAGCCTTCGAACGCCCGTCCGGGAAAGGCGTCCACAGTGAAACCGGCCTTCTGGCCCTGATGAATGCGACCGACGTCGGCCTCATCGATCGAGGCTTCCACCTGCATGTCGGACAGATTCCTGGCGATGATGA
This sequence comes from uncultured Sterolibacterium sp., assembly GCA_964360125.1. Taxonomy (GTDB): domain Bacteria; phylum Pseudomonadota; class Gammaproteobacteria; order Burkholderiales; family Rhodocyclaceae; genus JACRAR01. Next base: position 2,852 of record CAYHXK010000229.1, on the reverse strand, counting down.
ACAATTCAGGAGCCTGCAGGCTGGCAGCTACGGTCTGCCCCGTGTCCACGCTGCGCTTGACGACGATGCCATTGACTGGAGAGCGTATCGCAGTGCGCTCGAGGTCAACCTTGGCTTGGGCCAACTGGGATTGCCGTTGCCGCACCACGGCCTCGCTGCTGCGGGCCTGGGCTTCCGCGACCTGCAATGAAGCCCGGGCTACATCGAAAGCAGTTTGGGCTTTGTCGCGTTCGGCGGTGGAAATGAAATATTTCTGCACCAGCAGTGTCTTGCGCTCAAGATCGCGCAGGGCATCCGCCAGGCTGGCGGCGGCGCGCGCCACTTCCGCGCGTTGCACGGCCGCAGCTGCGCGGACCGCTTCCAGATCGGCTTCCGCCTGGCGCACGCGCAACTGGAAGGTTTCTGGGTCGATGCGGGCAATCAGCTGCCCGGCCTTGACCGGGCTGTTGAAGTCCACCAGGATTTCCTTGATCTGGCCGGAAACCTGGGAACCGACCTGGACCGAGACCACCGGATTCAGTGTACCGGTGGACGAGACCACCGCCGTCAGGGAACCACTTTCAAGCTTGGCGAGCTTAAAACGGGGCTGCTCCGCTCCCTTGCCGAGATATCGATAGCCGCCATAACCGACAGCGGAGAGGAGGGCGGCAACGAGGAAGAGCAGCAGCGGGCGACGTTTCATGCATAAAGTCTAGCCCATGACGCCGCACCGAGCTGTGAGCAAATGTTACAGGGCGATGCCCGGGTTCTTCTCCATGCCGACCAGTTTAGGCAGGTTGAGTTTGCGCGGGGCGACGACTTTCTTGTCGCGCAGATAGCGCGCCACCACATCCCATATCGGTTCTCCGCTGGCGCCTTCAGCCACCGGCGCCCAGCCGGCCACCTTATAGGTCTTGCCGGCTTGCAGCGGCTTGCCGTCGATGCGCAGGTCGTTGATGCGGCTGCCGATCTTGGCGTTCGGATGGCAGGTGTAAGTCATCCCGCCGACCCGCACCATGTCGCCGCCCTGCTGGTAGTAAGGATCGGGATTGAACAGGTTGTCGCCGACATCTTCGAGGATGGTCTTGATGGTCTCGGCGCTCATTTCGGTCAGCGTGGACCAGGGATAGGTGATGGCCGTCTGGTCCATCACATTCTCCATGGTGATCGCCTGTCCCGGCAGTATCGAGGTGCCCCAGCGGAAGCCGGGAGAAAAGCCGATGTCGGCGCCTTTGACTTCCAGCATCGCGTCGAGGATCAACTGGTCCCAGGAGCCGTTGAAGTTGCCGCGCCGGTAGAGCAGGCCTTCGGAGACGGCAAGTTTTTCTTCCAGCTTTTCCTTGTAGGGCGCGCGCACCTTGTCGATGTGGGCGGCCATGGCGGCATCGGCCGGCAGCAGGTTGGAAAACACCGGCAGCAATTTGTAGCGGAAGCCCTGGATTTTACCGGCGCGGACGTCGAAATCGAGTACCGAGAGAAACTTGCCGTTGGAACCGGAGTTGATGACCAGCGTCTGGCCGCTGGCATTTTTGACGACGGTCGGTACCGGCACGCCGTCATGGGTATGGCCGCCGAGAATCGCGTCGATTCCCGTGACGCGGGCCGCCATTTTCAGATCGACATCCATGCCGTTATGCGACAGGAGCACTACTACTTTTGCACCTTTTGAACGGGCCTCGTTGACGACTTTCTGCATTTCGTCGTCCTGAATTCCGAAAGTCCACTCCGGGACCATCCAGCGCGGATTGGCAATAGGGGTGTAGGGAAAAGCCTGACCGATGATCGCCACCGCAACGCCATTCATTTCGCGCATGGTGTAGGGTTTGAAGACCGGATCGCCGAAGTCCGTGGTCTTGATGTTCTGGGCGAGAAACTCGATCTTGCCGGCGAAGTCCCGGCTCACGATTTCCTTGACGCGCTCATGTCCCAGCGTGAACTCCCAATGTCCGGTCATGATGTCGACGCCGAGCAGCTTGCCGGCATCGACCATATCTTGTCCTCGGCTCCACAGCGCGGTGGCCGAACCCTGCCAGGTATCGCCGCCGTCCAGCAGCAGCGATCCCGGCCTTGAGGCGCGCATACGTTTGATCAAGGTTGAAAGATGCGCAAAACCGCCGATTTTTCCATAAGTTTTGGCGGCTTGGGCGAAATCCAGATAAGTGAAGGCATGCGCCTCTGCCGTGCCGGGTTTGATGCCGAAAGTCTTCAGCAGATGCTCGCCGACCAGATGAGGCGCCTTGCCCTGCGCCGCGCCGACGCCGAGATTGACGCTCGGTTCGCGAAAATAGATCGGCAGTAGTTGCGCGTGGCAGTCGGTGAAGTGCAGCAGGGAAACATTGCCGAAGCGCGGCAGGTCGTAGAGCTTTCCCCCACTCTGGGCAGCGAGGAGTTCCTTGGAATCGAGGGAGAAGCCTGCCGCGGCGGCAGCGGCGAGGACTTGCAGGAATTCACGGCGGTGCATGGACATTGACGGCTCCGAAATGGAAGAGGCTAGTCAGCGACTAGCCTCTTTTCTAAGTGAGATGACGCTGTTACTGGTTGACGGGGGAATTCGGATCCATCAGCAAGGCGACCAGATTCTTGATCTGCTGTTCGTTCAAGGTGCCCGAATGTCCGAAGCGCGGCATGTTGGAGCAAAGATTGGTCATTTTCGAATTATAAATCTTGCCGTATGCATATTTCTGGATATCCGGCCCGTAGCCGCGGGTTTTGCCAAAATGGTAAAGGCTCGGTCCGATCGTGCCGAAGGAGGTTTCTTTCGGACCGATCTGGTGGCAGTTGTAGCAGCTGCCGCCGGCGGGTGCGCCAGGCTTGTCGCTCCAGGTCATGCCCCTGCCGCCCTGGGCAATCTTTTCCCCCGCCTTCCAGTCGCC
>CAYHXK010000228.1:0-4895 GCA_964360125.1 uncultured Sterolibacterium sp. | reverse complement strand
CAGGCGGGTTTTACCTTGCTCGAAGCCATCGTCGCATTGGTGCTCATCGGTGGCGCGGGAATGGCGCTGTTCAGTTGGATCAACGGGAACATCATGGCATTGACCCGGATACACGACGTCAATGCGCGCTCCGAGGCGACGGCCAACATCCTGGAATACATGGATCGAGTCAATCCGATGCTCACGCCGGAAGGGGTGGCGCCGCTGGGCGCATATTCGATCCGATGGCGCTCCCAGGCGATTTCAAACATCGGCGAAGGGGCCAATTACCCTCGCGGCCAAAGTCTTTACCAGTTGGCGCTATACAGCACGGCGGTGTTGGTTAGGAGCGCCGAAGACCAAGCCTGGTTCGAATTGAAGCTGCAGCAGGTGGGTTATAAAAGAGTGCGCAGCAACTCTAAGGAGCCCTGATCAAGGGCAAAGACGATGCGCGTTTATTCTAATTCTGGGCAGCGAGGATTTACCCTGCTGGAAATGCTGGTGGTGCTGATCCTGACCGGCATGATCACCGGGATACTGATGCAGGGATTGCACCAGGTATTTCGGCTGCAGACGCATTTCAGCAGAGAGTTGTTCAATACCCAGCAGGGCGAAATGTATACGGAATGGTTTCGTCAAAGCGTCAATGGCCTGATGCCGGACTACGCTGACGGGAAACACAAATTCAAGGGTTCGCAGCGGGAGTTCAGCGGCATGACCCTCTCCCCGCTCAACATGGCGGCAGAGACTTTGGTGCCCTTTGTCTGGCGCCTGAGGTTCGCGCCCAAGACGGGACAAACGCAATTGCAGTATGGATCGGCCGACGATGCCCCAGCGGTACTGGCCTGGCGCGGTAATTCCGGACAATTTGTCTATTTCGATGCCAATGGCGAACCACATGACGACTGGCCGCCTTTACTCGGAAAATGGCCGCAATTACCCAAGGCGATCTATCTGGAGAATCGGAATACCGATGAACCGCGCATTATCGTGGCAGTACCCAAAGGGCTTGAAAATCCCTTGCCGAGACAAAGGGATTATCAGGACTAATCTTATGGCGCCCAAGGCACAACGTGGCTTCATCCTGGTCGCCACCCTATGGATACTGGCGATCATCACCATCGCGGCTTCATACTTTGCCGAGCGGGTAAGCCGCTCGATTGCGCTGGCTCAGCAAAAGCAGGAAACGGTGCAGCAACTGGTCGAGTTTGCGAATACCCGCGCCGACATCCTGTTTCGACTGGGCACGACGCCCTTCAGTTTTTATGGCTTGGGCGAGCAGGGAGGGATAGCCCTGGACGACAGGCCGTATATCGGGTCTGGCAAGGATATCGTCCGCTTGCAGGATAACCGCGGCCTGCTCAACGTAAATTTTGTTGAACAGAACATGATGTCGCGTTTGTTGGGGCAACTGGGCGTGCCCATCGAAAAGCGCGACGTCATGATGGATACCTTGCTCGATTATATCGACACCGATGACCTGCGGCGGCTAAACGGCGCAGAGCTTGCGGAATACACGGCGCTAGACCTGCCGCCCCCGCCCAATCACTGGCTGGCAAGTCCTTACCAGTTGAAAAATATCCTGGGCTGGCGCGATCAGCCGGAATTATGGGGCAACCAGCGATTGCTGATGTTGGTAACAACCAGCCGGATATCGGGCTTCAACCCCAATACCGCCCCGCTGGAAGTTTTGGCCAGCTTGCCGGGAAGCAGCCATGAAGTTGCGGCTGCAATCCTCGGAAAGCGCAACGAAACCCCTTTGCATTCACTAAGTCAAGTAGATGGCCTGACCCAAGGGGTGATCGATCCGGAGTTTTTCTTTTACTTCCCCGCCGACAGCATACGCATCACCCATCAAAGCAAAACGCTTCCCTGGACAGTGCAATACTCTCTGGCCCTTACGCCGCTGAGCGAAACCGCCCCTTGGCGGATTGACTACCATGTTAAAACTGCTGTAACATATCCATTACAAGATGTTGATAAAATTCAAAAACTTCCTTCACGGGTTATGGCGCCGCGCAGCGACAAAGAAACGCTATAGCCAATTACTGGAAAGAGTGTCGAAGCCTGATGAAAAAGGATTCGGCCGCAGTGATTGGATATTGTCTCGCCCCCTATACCGTTTCGCCCGCTTCGAGTTCAAGTCGGTAACCAGGCTTCAGCGTGAACAGGCATTGCGGATGCAGATCGGGCAATGGACGCCTTACGCAGAAACGGGCTTGTATGTTGTATGGGAACAAGACAATGCCCACGTCTGGGCTTGGGATGCCCAACGCGTCGAGAAAGGAATCCTGTCAAGCAAGCTTCAACTCAAAGGCACAAGCATCGTGCCTGAAACATTGCTGCATCGCCGTCAATCGCAAGGAGCTTATCTGGTGGCATGCCTGGAAGGATATGAAGGCCAAGTCTGGCGGGACGACTCGATCTACAGCAGCCGCTGGTGGCCCGAACTGCCTGCAACGAATGAATGGATTAATTTCCAGATGGATGCCGGTCTAATGCCTGAAAGGCAGTCGAATGAAGTTCCTGCGGCGCTCCCCCTGAGTTTGGGCGAGGCAGCTTGGGCCAGATCGGCGGTGCTGAATGGGTCGGCGTTTTATGGCGACAAGGCCGAGCAATGGATTGTTCCCGCCATCGTCTTGTGCCTGTTTACGGCCTCCATGTGGTATGGCGCGCAATGGATCAAACTGCAAGCGGCGATCCGTAGCCAAGGCAAAGAACTCGAAGCTCTGAGCCAGCAAGCTGCGCCGATCATCGAAGAGCGCGGGAAAGCGCTGGAAGCTCTCGGCAGGATAAAACTATTGCAGTCCCTCGACCCTTACCCGGATCAAATTAGCTTGCTGGGCAAAGTGGCCGAGGCACTGCCCATGGATGGACCCTATTTGAAAGAGTGGGAATTTCAGAATGGCAAACTGAAAATCCAGATAACGTCACCAAACAAACTGATGAGCAGCGACTACATTAAACTATTCGAATCGATGGAGCTATTCAAGAATGTTCAGGCAGCGCCCGGCGGCGATCCTACGGTTTTAACGCTCAACATGGAAATCATCCCCCAAGCCGTAATCAAGTTCGCCACAAATACCGATCAAGCCGCAAAAAGCGTGGGTGTCGTCACGCCATTGCGTTGAACCCCCTTATTTACATCCCAATGAACCTCACTCAACAGGCGCAAACATTTTTAGCCGAACTCAAGGCAAATCCGCGCTTGCGCTGGGGCTGCCTGGGGATCGTGGCTATCTTGTGGCTGTATGGCGTACTGGAGTTGCGCGACGCTGTGTACAGCAAGAGTGATATTTATCGGGCTACCGGCAAAAAAATAGCGCGGATACAAGAAACGGCAACCCAGACCGAGTGGCCTTCCCGGCTTGGAGATGCCCAGGCCATGCAGGTCAACCTGGAAAACCAGTTGTGGCGTGAAAATACGCTAGGCTTGGCGCAGGCCACATTTCACGACTGGTTGGCCTTGCAGACGCAGAAGGCCGGGTTTACCAAGATACAGATGACGGTCGCCAAACAGGACGAAGAAGAGGGCGGCGCCAAAGACCTGGCCGGCAGCGACAACAGCGCGGCTCAGACCAAGGCGGGACTATGGAAAATCAGCGCAAAGCTGGCGTTCGATTTCAATCCGCAAAGTTTTTACCCCTGGCTGACCCAATTGTCATCGAACGATAGGAAGGTCATCGTCGAGTCGTTAGCCATCCGCAGCTTGCCGGCCCCCAAGGCCGAGTTATTGCTGGTGGCCTATTTCAGCAAGCCATCCCCTGCCGCAAACGCAGGGAACGCGACACAAAATGGCAAACCTTAAAAGGCGCGTTTCCTTGGCGAGGGTTAGTCATAACTTCAAGCCGTTTCGAACGGGCTGCGCAAATTGAATTCTTTTCGCAACCGGGCGGTTTTCCTGGGCTTGCTGGTTCTTATCGGCCTTGTCGAATGGCTGTATGCGCCTATCCCGGCGCCGCCCAAACCCATGCGCATGGCGTCCTCCTGGCTGTTGCCCACTTTGCCTGCCGCACAAACGGCAAAGGCCATGGAAATACTCGGCAAGAAAAGCCTGTGGGGGAAGCTGCCGGAAGCCGAAGCCGCAAAACCGCTCAATGATCCCGAATGGCGTTTTCTTGGTTTCGTCACGAGTGGTCCTGAGCGCTTCCTGCTCATCAAGGTCGATGGACAACCGGAACAGCGGCTGAATATTAATGATAAGCTACCGGGCGGCAGCAAGATCCTGGCCATAGAGAATGACCGGATTTGCCTGCTCGTCAATGGAAAAAAACGCAGTCTCGGAATCACTAAAATCAGCCAGCAGGCCTTATGAAAAGATTTAATTTATTTTTTATTGCGGTTATTTTGGCGATTTTGGCTATGGCCGGTTGTGCCGAGCAGCCAATGATCCCGCCTCCGTTGGATTTGCCAAAAAAGGTTTCCCAAGAATCGGCGATCCCGTTAGTCCCAATCCAAACTAGCGCGCTTGCCACCCAGATTACCGAGGTACCCAAGCCCCCGCTCGCCGCCAAGACCCAAACCATCAAAACTCCGCCGCCCCCGGCTTCCGCGGTCACGGAAGAAGCCAACATCAACCTGGCTTTCGAGCAGATTCCCCTGCCCAGTTTTATTCAAATCGTATATGCATCGATCCTGAAAAGGAATGTCAACATAGACACGGCCATTGTGGCGCGCCAGGATCTGGTCACCATCCGCACCGGCGCGCCGCAAACGGCAACGCAAGCCGCGGAGGCCGCGCGCATGCTGCTGAAAAGCTAAGGCATTGCCATCATGGATCTGGGCGGCATCGTGCGCATCGTCCCGGACAACACCAATCTCGGCTACTTGCCGGAGATCAGGCGTGGCCGGGCGCTTCCCGAAACGCCGCTGCCCTTGCGCCCCATTTTTCAACTGGTGGAACTTCAGGCGGTAAA
>CAYHXK010000227.1:0-4897 GCA_964360125.1 uncultured Sterolibacterium sp. | reverse complement strand
GTCTAGCCTTCGCGCCGCCCCAAGGACGGCCGCTACGGCGATAACCCGAACCGCCTGCAGCACTACTACCAGTTCCAGGTGGTGCTCAAGCCGGCGCCGGCAGACATCCTCGAACTCTATCTCGGTTCGCTGGAGGCATTGGGCTTCGATCTCCAGCAGAACGACATCCGCTTCGTCGAGGACGACTGGGAAAACCCGACGCTGGGCGCCTGGGGGCTGGGCTGGGAGGTGTGGCTGAACGGCATGGAGGTGACGCAGTTCACCTATTTCCAGCAGGTCGGCGGCATCGACTGCAAGCCCATCACCGGCGAGATCACTTACGGCCTGGAACGCCTGGCGATGTACCTGCAGGGGGTGGAGAATGTCTTCGACCTGACCTGGACGGCAGGGCTCAGCTATCGCGACGTGTATCACCAGAACGAGGTGGAGCAGTCCGCCTACAACTTCGAGCACTCGGATGTGGAGTTCCTGCTCGGCGCTTTCGCTGCCCACGAGAAGCAGGCGCAGCACCTGATGAATGAGAAGCTCGCCCTGCCGGCCTACGAGCAGGTGCTCAAGGCGGCGCACACCTTCAACCTGCTCGATGCGCGCGGCGCGATTTCGGTCACCGAACGCGCCGCCTACATCGGCCGCATCCGCAACCTGGCGAAAAGCGTGGCGCAGAGCTACCTCGACAGCCGCTCACGGCTGGGCTTCCCCATGGCGCCGCGCGCCCATGCCGAGGAAGTCCTCGCCCAACTCGACGCCAGGAAGGTCGCCTGAGCATGAAAACGAGCGAAAGCGAAGTTTCGGCGAAGGTTAATGCGCACGAAGCGCGCGTTAAGGCCGACAGGCCGGCCGAAGCCAACGACACCAGGAACCTGCTGGTCGAACTGTTCGTCGAGGAGCTGCCGCCGAAGGCGCTGAAGAAGCTGGGCGAGTCATTTGCTGGCACCCTGTTCGAATCCCTCAAGGCTCATGGCCTGGCAGCGGCCGATGCCGTGGTCACCCCCTATGCCTCGCCCCGCCGTCTCGCCGTTCATGTGGTCGGCGTCCTGACCCAGGCGCCGGACAAGCCGATGTCGACAAAACTAATGCCTGTGAGCGTCGGATTGGACGCAAGCGGCCGTCCAACAGCCGCGTTACAAAAGCGGTTGGGAGCCTTCGGCTTTTCTATGCAAATGGAAATATTGCCAGAAGCGGTTGTGCGCCGGTCGGATGGCAAGGTGGAAGTCCTGTTCTACGAGAGCATAGCTCCGGGCACCACGCTCGCCGAGGGCCTGCAGAAGGCCGTCGAAGCCGCACTTGCCGCCCTGCCGATTCCCAAGGCCATGAGCTACCAGCTGACCGACGGCTGGAGCACGGTGAACTTCGTGCGGCCGGCGCACGGCCTGGTGGCTTTGCATGGCGCCGACATCGTGCCGATTTCCGTGCTCGGCTTGCAGACAGGCCGCGACACGCATGGACACCGCTTCGAGGCCAGCGCCGATCCCATCGTGCTCAAGGACGCCGACAGCTATGCGCGCCAGCTTGAAGCCGAAGGTGCGGTGATCCCCGGCTTCGCCGCGCGCCGCGCCGAGATCGTCCGCCAACTCGCGGCCGCCGCCGCCCAAGCCGGCGGCCGGCCGATCGAGGACGAGGACCTGCTTGACGAAGTGACGGCGCTGGTGGAACGCCCCAACGTGCTGATCGGCCGGTTCGAGGAGGCCTTCCTGGAAGTGCCGCAGGAATGCCTGATTCTCACCATGAAGGCCAACCAGAAATACTTCCCGCTGCTGGATGCAAGCGTTCGACTCACCAACAAGTTCCTCATCGTTTCCAACATCCGCCCCGCCGACGCCAGCGCCGTGATTGGTGGCAACGAGCGCGTGGTGCGCCCACGCCTGGCTGACGCCAAATTCTTCTTTGATCAGGACCGCAAGAAGCCGCTGGGCGACCGAGTGCCGGGACTAGCAAAGGTCGTTTATCACAACAAGCTGGGTACGCAACTGGACCGTATGGTCCGTGTTGCAAGTAGCGCATCGGCAATTGCGCTCAAGCTTTCGCCAGATGACGACGAACTCGTCGGTAGCGTTGCGGAGGCAGCCCGACTGTCCAAGGCAGACCTACTTACTGACATGGTCGGCGAGTTCCCTGAATTGCAGGGCAACATGGGTCGCTACTACGCGCTGCATGACGGTTTGCACACTGACATCGCCGATGCGATCGAGGATCACTACAAGCCGCGCTTCGCGGGCGACAGTCTGCCGCGTGGCCGCGTCGGCACAGTCGTCGCGCTGGCGGACAAGCTCGAGACGCTGACCGGCATGTTCGGCATCGGCCAGGTGCCCACCGGTGACAAGGATCCGTTCGCGCTGCGCCGCCATGCCCTCGGTGTGATCCGCATGCTGAGCGAGGGCGATCTCGATCTGCCGCTCGACAGCCTGCTGGCAACCGCCGCTAATGCCTTTGGCAGCGTCGGTGAATTTAAGCCAGCCGGTGCAACGCTCGCCGACTTCATCTACGAACGCCTTGCCGGCAGCCTGCGCGAGCAGGGCTACTCGGCGCAGGAAGTGGATGCCGTGGTCAGCCTGCGCCCGCAGCGTCTCGGCGACATCCCCAAGCGCCTCGCCGCGGTGCGCGCCTTCGCCGCCCTGCCCGAGGCCGCGAGCCTTGCCGCAGCCAACAAGCGCATCGGCAACATCCTGAAGAAGGTCGAGGGCGAGGTAGTGGCGAGGATCGACCCCGCGCTGCTCAAGGAACCCGCCGAAGTGACGCTCAACGCGGCACTGGCGCAGGTCAAGCCGCAGGCCGACGCAGCCTTCGCCAGCGGCGACTACACGGCTTCCTTGCAGGCGCTGGCGTCCCTGCGCGAGCCGGTTGACAGTTTCTTCGACAAAGTCATGGTCAATGTCGAAGACCCGCAACTGCGCGCCAACCGCCTAGGTCTTCTGTCCACTTTGCACCAGGCGATGAACCAGGTCGCCGACCTCTCCAGGCTCTCGACATGAAACTCGTCATTCTCGACCGCGATGGCGTCATCAATTTCGACTCCGACCAGTTCATCAAGTCGCCGGAGGAGTGGAAGCCGATACCCGGTAGCCTGGCCGCGATTGCCCGGCTCAACCAGCAGGGCTATCGCGTGGTGGTGGCGACCAACCAGTCGGGCATCGGCCGCGGCCTGTTCGGCATGGACATGCTCAACGCCATTCACGACAAGATGCTGAAAGCCGCGGCCCAGGCCGGCGCGCGCATCGACGCGGTGTTTTTCTGTCCGCACACCAACAGCGATAATTGCAATTGCCGCAAGCCTAAGTCCGGCTTGCTGCATGAGATCGCCACGCGCTACAACACCGAACTGTCCGGGGTGCCGGTGATCGGCGATGCCTTGCGCGATTTGCAGGCCGCTGCCGCGGCGGGCGCGCAGCCGATCCTGGTGATGACCGGCAAGGGGGTTAAAACCGCCAGCGATCCGGCCCTGCCGCCGGAAACGCTGATGTTTGCGGATCTCGCCGCCGCTGTCGAGCATCTCACGCAGCAATAGCCAACGATGAGTTATTTGCGTTCGATCTTGTTCATGCTGGTGCTGCTGATCGTCACGCCGCCCTATGCCTTGTTCATGATTTTCTGCTTCCCGCTGCCGCATCGCGCCCGCCGCTATACCGCCGTGCCCTGGGTATTCATGACGATCTGGCTGATCAAGCATTTGCTGCGCATCGACTACCGCGTGCTGGGCCGCGAAAACATCCCTGCGCGTCCCGCGGTGATCCTCAGCAAGCACCAGTCGGCCTGGGAGACGGTGGTGCTGCAGGAGGTTTTTCCGTTGGGGCTGTTCGTCTGGAAGCGGGAGATCAAATGGCAGCTGCCCTTCTTCGGCTGGGCGCTGGCGGTCATCCCGATGATCTCGATCGATCGCGGCGCCGGCAAGAACGCGCTCAAGCAGCTTACCGATCAGGGCAAGCTGCGCTTGTCCCAGGGTTATCCGGTGATCATTTTTCCGGAAGGCACCCGGGTGGCGCCGGGCCACCATCGCCGCTACAAGGTCGGCGGCGCGCACCTCGGCGTCGAGGCCGGCGCGCCGGTGCTGCCGGTGGCGCTCAATTCGGGGGAAGTGTGGGGCCGCAACGCTTTCTTCAAGCGTCCCGGCACGGTCACCGTCAGCATCGGCCCGGCCATTGACCCCACCGGCCTTTCCGCCGAAGAGGTGAATGCCCGCGCCGAAGCCTGGATGGAAGCCGAAATGGCACGTATCAGCCCGCACCTTTACCGCAGTGAAACCGCGCAGCCCGCAACTCACCCTGCGGCTTGATTCCGCGCCGCCCGACCCGGCCGCGCGCTGGCGCGACGGCGCCCGCCTGGCTTTTCTTGGCGGTCATATAACCCTGCAGCTCGATACCGACCGCAAGGCCGCGGTCCTCGATGCCGGCGTCTTGCATTTGCCCTTGCCGCCCGCCGCGACGCCGCGGCAGATCCAGGATGGCGTCGAGGCGTGGCTGCGCCGGGAAGCGGCGCGGCTGATCGGCGCCAGCGTGGCACGCCATGCGCAGCGCCTCGGGCTCGATGGGCAACATGCGCCGCGTTGGGCCTTGTCATTCTCCGCGCGCGGCGGCTGGGCGCACAGCCACGCCGATGGTTCGCTGCGCTTCAACTGGCGCTTGATCGAGCAGCCGACTGCGCTGATCGACCAGACCGTCAGTCGCGCGCTCGCCGCGCTGCCCAGCGGCAGCGCCACGGCCGACTTATGGGAGATGCAGGCGGCATGACTCTGGCGCTGTTCGAGCAACTCTCCCTGTTCCGCCAGCCCGTTGCGCCGCAAGCCGAGCGCCCGAAACAGCGACGCCTGCAGCTGGGCGCCGAGATCATCGCGTATACCCTCAAGCAGGGGCGCCGCCGTCGGCTGACCATGACCATCGACGAACGCGGCCTGACCGTCGGCGCC
>CAYHXK010000226.1:0-4905 GCA_964360125.1 uncultured Sterolibacterium sp. | reverse complement strand
TCAAGCGGATGTATGCCAGACCCGATACGTCAGGAGTCGGCAGCGCGGTATTGGCGTATCTGGAAGCCGCAGCGCAAGGCATGGGCTACACCGCGTTGCGGCTCGAGACGCGGTTGTTGAATCGACGCGCCATGTCATTCTACGAACGTCGCGGCTATACCTGCATCGGAAATTACGGCAAGTACGCCGGTAACCCCAAGGCCATTTGCCTGGAAAAGCGGCTGTAGCAAGGAGTTACTGCTTGCTATTACCGGAAGCGCCAGGTGATGCCGATGACGGCCGTGGTGGTGATGGTGCGCGGAGGGGTGTTATCGACAGCACGGAGGGTGCCGGCCGCGATGTCGAGATCCTTGTCCGGCGAATAGATCAGGTCAAGTTCCGTGAACTTCGATACGCTCCTGATGTCCGCCGAGGCGGCATGTTCGGTGCCGATGTCCAGCGCCAGCTTGAGCTTTTCCGTCACATCCCAGACCGGCGCCACGGACAGGCGCGTTTTCATAAAAACGCCACTTGAGGCCGAAGGATGGATTGCCGCTGCCGCCTTCATTGACCTGTACGAATACATCCAGGGTATCGCTCAGTCCGCGCGTATACACCAGCGGCACTGCGCGGCTGCGGGTTGCCGCCACCGCCTGCTCCGTCCGGTCATGACTGTAGGAGAACTCGAGCTGGTTGCTCCCGGCGCCCTGCGTGCCGGTATCGTCGGTAATCAGCGGTTGGTGCGCCGAAGCGAGAAAAGTAAACGTAACCAGGCTACCGATGGTGAAAACCTTGGCCAGCGCAGAAAGGCGTAGTCTGATTGTCATTGGGCGCTACATTGAGCTAGTTGTTGGGCTTGCTCAGGCGGTTGAAGTGGCTTTTCGGGAGGTTGCGAATATTCCATATAAGTAATTCTTGTGAAAAGGCGGCAACTAGTATAAATTATATGAAAAAGAAGAATGTCCGAACCGTTTGTCGGTTTGGCAGTTTGAAAAACCTTTGCAGCCGGAAGTTAGCCGCAAAACACGCAGGGACTTAAGTCTACAATTAAGCTTACAATATGAGGGATGCGTTTCGTTTGTCCGGCTTGTGGTGGAAGCCGTTCTTCCTGCCCTGTATTCCGAAGCATATTTTTTTAGGAGAAAACCAATGAAAAAATTATCCATTCTCGCAATTGCCGCCATGGCAGCCGTCGCGTCCGCCCCTGTCCAGGCCGAGGAATTCGCCACCAAGGGTGAAGCCGAGGCCATGGTCGGCAAGGCCATCAAGCACATCAAGTCTGCCGGCAAGGACGCCGCCTACGGGGATTTCACCGGCAAGAAGGCCGGCTGGGTGGACAAGGACTTGTACGTGGTGGTGTACGACATGAACGGCAAGGTGCACGCCCACGGCCAGAACGAGAAGCAGGTCGGCAAGGAACTCATGGGCCTGAAAGACGCCGACGGCAAGGAGTTCGTCAAGGAACGGGTGGAGCTGGCAAAGGCCAAGGGCAAATTCTGGCAAGACTACAAGTTCACCGATCCGGTGACCAAGAAGATACTGCCCAAGTCGATGTATTGCGAAAAGCTGGAAGATACCGCCGTGTGCGCTGGGGTCTACAAGCGTTAAACAGCCAGGCGGGGATCGCGCGGTCTCCGCCCATGGCCATACGAGGCATTGAGCAAAATAATTCAGAAGAGTACACGCCATGAACATCCGCCAGAAATTGCTCATCCCCTCCGGGGTGCTGATCCTGTTGATGCTGGTGCTGGGCGTAGTGGGCTTCCTCGGCCTGAATTCCACCAACAATTCCGTGCGCGACATCTACGATGTCCGCTTCCTGGCCTACAAAGGCAGCAGCGAAGCGCTGGACGATGTGGCGGCAGCGCACGCCGATGTATACCGCCTGTTCACCTGGCTGAGCAATTCCGACGCGGCCAAGATCAAGCTGGCAACGGACGCGATCAACAAACGCATCGACCATGCGGTTGCCCAACTGAAAAACCTTGAGTCCAACCACGGCCTGAGCGATGAAACCCGGAAGTCTCTGGGCGACCTGCAGAAGGATCTGACGGGATACCGCAAGCAAGTGGCGGATGCCATCGACTTGGCCCAGGTCGATGCCAACATGGGCATCACCGGCATGCAGACCGCCGATCAGACCTTCTTGGCGCTGCAGACAAAAGCCGAGAAGCTGGTCAAGGAACAGGATGCCAAGGCGAAGGAAAGTTACGATAACAGTGTTTCCTCCTACAAGCGTTCGGTCAGCTTTTTCATCGCTATCCTGCTGGCGGCGATCATCGCCGGCGCGGCGATCAGCCTGCTGCTGGCGCAAAAGCTCACGACACCGCTGAAACAGGCGATCGCCTCGGCGCAGCGCATCGCGGCTGGCGACCTGACGGGCCGGATCGTGGTGACCGAAAAAGACGAAACCGGCGATTTGCTCACCTCGCTGATCGGCATGCAGGACAGTCTGCGCCAGATGATCGGCGGCATGACGCGCGATTCCGCCGCGCTGGCGGAATTGTCAAACATCCTCTCCGACTCATCGGCAAGCTTTACCAAGGGGACCACGGAGCAGCACGACGCCGCCGCCTCGATGGCCGCGGCGATCGAGGAAATGACCGTCAGCATTGGCGTAGTCAGCGACAATTCACGGGAAACAGATAGTTCCATGCGCGAGTCGGCGAGTCTGTCGAACGAGGGGAGAACGGCCCTGTCCCGAGTGGAAAACGCCATGAAAAAAATATCCGCCTCGGTTCACGAGTCGGCGCAGGTCATCGCGGCGCTGGAGAAGGACTCTGAAAAAATCTCGACTATCGTCAACGTGATCAAGGATATCGCCGGGCAGACCAACCTGCTGGCGCTGAATGCCGCGATAGAAGCCGCGCGAGCGGGAGAGCAGGGTCGTGGGTTTGCCGTGGTGGCCGACGAAGTGCGCAAGCTGGCCGAGCGCACCACCCTGTCCACCCAGGAAATCGGCGAGATGGTCTTGTCGATCCAAAACAGCACCGGCAGCGCAGTGACCAGCATGAGTGCCGGCATTGAGACCGTTGAAGAAGGCGGCCGTCTGGCTTCAGATGCCGGATCTGCCCTGGTCCAGGTAGCCGAAAAGGCAGGGCAAGTCGCCTCGATGGTGACCGAAATCAGTTCCGCCCTGAGCGAGCAAAGCAGCGCCAGCCAGCAGATCGCCACGCACGTGGAGCGCATCTCGCAAATGGCCGAGCAAAACACCGCGGCTTCCAAGGAAATTGATCAATCGGCCCAGCGCATGAAAGATCTGGCTTCGGACATGCAGCAAATGATCAGTCGATTCAAGATCTGAAGGATTGCGCGAAAAAACTTTGTCTTCCTCCCGCCTATGGCGGTGATTCTGCGATTACCCAGAAAATTTCTCCTGGAGCGCCTGGTCTGGTTGAAGTCTGTGGCCACCCATGCAGCTTATTGCTGGCTGTGATGGCGGACCAAGCCGGCCTTTTCCACCAGATCCCTCCGCATTTCTTCCGACAGCCCTTGCAGTCCCGCTGCCAGCCACTCGAGGCTGGCATGCGGGATGAGATGTTTTGCGCTGGCCAGATCGTCCGGCAGGGCTGGGTTGCTGGAGCTGGCGATCAGGTGCCGGGTGGTATCGATGCACAGCCGGGCGATGTTGGCCCTGGCCGTATCGGTGCCGCGGATGAGCTGGACCAGAATGGCGGGCAATTTCCAGATCTCGACACACTTGAGGGTCAGGTCCTTGAATTTGAATCCGCAGGCGAGCTCCTGCGCCTCCACTGTCCGGTGCGCCTTGCCGCTGGCAAGCGCGTCCAGCGCGGCTTGCGGCAGCTCAGGGGCAAAGTGCCAGAGCAGCAGCTCCCCCATTTCCGCGAGCAGCGCCGCCATTAATACTTCGTCAGGCGAAACATCGGAGCGCGCCGAAGACCAGGTGGCGGCAAGTTGTCCCGCCCACGCCGCGTGGACTTCGCAATGCGCCAGGCCGGTATTGGTTTCGTCGGTTTCGGGACTGGTATTGAGCAGCTCCTGGAACCCTTGTATGCCGAGCTGCATGGCGGCGCTGAGCGGCGTGGTCGTTTCATGCCCGAGCCGGGTGGAACGCCTTTTTTCCGCCTCCCTGAGCAGGCACAGGCAGAGAAAAGGATCGCCATTCGCCAGGTCGGCGAGATCATTGGCGGACAGGTCATCCCCTTTCTCTTCCGCGAGTGTCGTTAACAGGAGCTTCGATCTGGGCATGACCGGAAGTTGCTGGGCGGCCAGATAGGCGGCCCACTGCGGCGCCCGCCAAAACTTTCTGCGCGACTGATCATGTTCGGCCTTGGCGGGTCGAAAAGCGGCGGAGGCCAGGGCGGACATGAGGAGGGCGGCCTGTTGCGCAGAGACATGCTCGAATCTCAATGCGATCAGCCATGATTCGCCCAGGTGGTTTCTGGATGTCACGCGAGCCTGGAATTTCACGGCAGGCTGGTCTTCCGCCAGTTGCAGCGCAATCATGGCGAGGTGGTCCAGGTCGGGGCCCTGGGAGTCGATGAGGGCACATCCCTCCGCGGAGAGCTCGCTGACTTTCACGCTGGACTGGCATGAGCCGACATCGTCCTGCCAAACCAGCAGGGCCTTGAGTTCGGAGATCGGCTCATAGTGGAGATGTTCTGGGTGCTGGTTCGTCACTTCGCGATGACCATGGAATGGTGCTGCTTTGTCGAATCAGGCCAAATGCTACTACAATAAATCCACTGCGTGCTGTATGCCAGGCGGCAAAATCCGGCTCCTTTCAGGTCCCGTTGCCCGGCTTTCCCGCGCCGCTGCGATTGCTCCCGGCAATTTACTGGGGCCCACCCGCAAGACGGGGTCTCCAAGCGGGATTCGTGCGCCTTTGAGTCCCGACTATCCGCGAAAAACTTTCCGACAAGCCATCACGGCGGCCCGGACTCTGGTACGCTGTCGGGTTGGTTT
>CAYHXK010000225.1:0-4920 GCA_964360125.1 uncultured Sterolibacterium sp. | reverse complement strand
AGCATGAAGAGCGTATTGTTTATGCCTTTATCAAATAGCGTTTGCACCTTACACAACAGGTCGGACAATGCAATTTGTCGCCCCTTCTCGCTACGAAAAATTCAAGGCTTCCGGGCAGTTGCCCTCCCCCAAGGAGGTTGCGTTAGCCATCATGGCTTTACTGCAACGCGACGATTACGATTTTGACGATCTGGTTCGCCTGGTTCAGTCCGATCCTGCTCTTGCCGGGCAGTTGCTGAATATCTCCAATTCCGCCATCTACGGACGCAGTCGCCCCGTTGTATCGCTGGCGCGAGCAGTCGTTGCAATCGGCGCCAACCGCGTGGGGGTCCTGGCGCTCGGCTTGTCTTTGCTGCAAAGTCACCGTAGCGGCAAATGCCCTCAATTCGACTATCAACGATTCTGGTCGCGCGCGCTGGCAACCGCCCTGTCGGCGCAGGCGTTGGCAGCCTATTCCAAGGTTGCCGGAGAGGAAAATTTTACCGCGGGTCTGTTATGCAACATCGGGGAATTGGCGCTGGCATCCATATTCCCGAAGCGTTATGGCGAAATCATAACCAAGCCCGGCAGCCTCTCCGATCGGCTGGCATTGGAGCAAAAGGCCTTCGACACCGACCACCGCGAGTTGGGCGCCACCATGCTCAAAGAATGGAGATTGCCGGACATCCTGATAGCTGGCGTCTATCATTGCGAAATGCCGGATGAGGCACATTTTCCGGAAGGATCCCGGGGCTTCATAGTGACGCACTCCCTGCACATCTCCCTGGCGTTGGCCGACATCTGCGTGGCCAAGGAACAAGAGCGCTGGAAGAAGGTGCCGAATTTGTATGTCAAGGCCGCCCGTCTGGGAATCGGCTCGGAAGTATTGACTGCGCTGGCCGATACAATTTTCTCCGGTTGGCGTGAGTGGGGGAATTTGCTGGAAGTCCAAACGCATGAAATACCGCCGTTTGAAACGCTGCTTGCCTCACCCCCACCGAAGAAAATTGGAGACATGTCGGCTTCATCTCCGTTGCCGACAAATCACTCGGTGCTGATCATCGGCGCCAACGCCTCGGAAGTCTCGGAATTGACCGGCCACCTGGAAGCCGGCGGCTATTCCGTGCAATCTGCGTCAAATGGCCCGGACGGGCTGGATATTGCGTTGCGGGACACCCCTGCCCTGATCCTGATTGAAATGAGCACTCCAGGCATGGATAGTCGCAACTTCTGCCATGCCTTGCGTGCCAGCCCCTCGCCCTGGGGCAGTTACATCATTCTGATTTGCAACCGCGAGGATGAGGAAAAGCTGGCGTCGACGGTAGATGCAGGCGCCGATGATTTTCTTTTTCGCCCGATTTCCGCCCTGACTTTAACCGCCAGATTGCGCGCAGCCGAAAGGGTGATTCATCTTCAAACGGAAGTCCTCAGGGAACGCAATTCCCTGGCTCAATCCGCCGCCGAGTGGGCTGGCTCCAACCGGCGGCTGACCCTGGTGGCTATGACCGATCTATTGACCCGTCTGCCGAATAGGCGGCATGGACTCGATTTTCTTGCCGCCGAATGGGCGCTTTCTCAAGGCAACAACTTGCCGATTGCCTGTCTGATGATCGATATTGATCATTTCAAGAATATCAACGACAAGCTTGGCCACGAGGCCGGCGATGCGGTGCTGGCAGTCCTCGCTAATCGGTTGAAAACCAGCGCCCGCAGCGAAGACATGGTATTCCGCTATGGCGGAGAGGAGTTCTGCGTAGTCTGTCCGGGAACCAGTCTGCCCAAGGCACTCGACATTGCCGAACGTATCCGCGAGAACGTGGCTGCGATGATTGTTAATACCGGGAATCTGCTTACTTCCGTCACCGTCAGTATTGGTGTGGCCGCGGTTGCGCCGCCTTACGACAAGAGAGACGAAACGCTGATCCGCGATGCCGATGCCGCGCTCTATCGGGCGAAGCAACTCGGACGAAATCGTGTGGAAATCGCGGAATGAGGAAATATTTAGCAACTTCGAATTCCCCGCCCGAAGACAGCCGCTGCGGCAAAGGGTTTGCGGGCAACCGCTCCGTACGCACTCGCCAAGTGGCGATTATTCGACGGTCTTGAGAACCTCGGCGCCTTCCTGGTAGATGGCCCCCAGTTTGTCTTGGGTCAACCCCAGCAGGCGCAGGCAGGAAGCGCCAAGCTTTGGCCATTCGCACGTGTGGCTGTTGCCCGTGAGCTGCTGCAGGATGTGTTCCGCCGTTTGGCCCGTCGCGATCAGGTAACGGCTGGACTGGGGCAGCCCCGACTCGATCACGTCGATGGCCGGAAGCTCGTGATGATGGCGGATGGCAAGGCAGATTTCCTCGGGCAGGAACCAGTTCTCGGCCAGCAGGTGGCCGACCATGGCGTGATCGGTCGGAAATTCCGGCAATCCCTGTTGTTCCACCAGGGTGAACTGCTGCCTGGCATCGTCGTTGGCACTGGCAAGAATCTTCTCGTAGCTCGGGAAACGCCGCAGCATCACCGGGATGCCGCAATCCCGGAACAGGCCGAAGGTGTGGGCGTCGTCGGCGCGCAGATTGCCCAAGCGAACAATCTGGGTCAGCCAACCCGACAACGCCGCGATCTGGGCCGAAGCATTCCAGAATCTTTCCAGGTGCAGGCCCACCGGAAACGCCTTGCGCAGGCTGATGCCGGCGATGGCGCGGCTGGACACGTCCAGGCCAAGCATCATCAGCGCCTCGTTGGCGGAGCGCGCCCGGCTGCGGAAGCCGAAAAAAGGTGAATTGGCCGTCTTGATAAAACTGGCGGCCAGGCTCACGTCGGCATCGATAAGATGGCCAATGTGCCGGAAGTTGGGATCGTCCTTGCGCATCTCGGCGGCGATGCGGTCGAGAATCACCGGACGCGGCGGAATGCCGATGTCCTTGAGAGTCTGTTCCAGGATACTGTCGATGGACGGTATCTCGTTGTGGTCTTCGCTAGTCATCTGGGCTTTCCTTGTCGGCAGTTGCGACCGGTATCGCGATTTTCGTCGCCACTCGTCCCGCATAAAATGGAACTCTAGCATTCCTCGAAGATCGTTTCACGGAAATATCGCACGCTCCGGCTGCGCGGGTGTTGGTCCGCTGCAAGGATTGACCCGCACTAGTTCCCCAGCAATGACAGGATCAGTTCATCGCTGATCTCCGACGGCTGGCCCCGCCACACGATCTTGCCCGCCCGATTGACGAAAATGGCATAGGGCAGGGCCCTGATGCCCAATGCCGTGTGGAGGCTTTTCGATCCTTCAACGGCTGCAGGGTAGTGCATCGGAAACCTTTCCAAAAACGGCCGAACCACTTCTTTCGACTCCTGCGAGACACCGATGACGACCAAACCCTTGGAGCCAAACTTCTTCTGCCACGCATTCAGCTTCGGGATGGACTCCCGGCACGGCATGCACCATGTGGCCCAAAAATCGATGAGTACGCTGCGATCGGTGGTTGCTGCCGCAGTGCCAAGAAACTGCAGATCATTCTCGGGCAGCGGCGCCCCGACCTCAACGCCGTTGAACCTGTCGATGAAACCGGCGGATACCGGAAACACGACTGCCATAGAGAGGATCAAGGCGACGAGAATTTTCTTCATGGGGGGTATTTCCCGACAAGAGCGACGCGCCAGAACCGCAGCGAAGATAGACGGGGACATGACGGCGCAAGCCGGAGGACGCAGCTTGGGGTATTTCATTCAAGCCGAGCCTTTCGTGGGAATAGAGTCATTGAACTGGGCAAGCTACGCCGGTAGTATGACAGAAGTATCAGACTAAATTTGCCACCGAAATGCAGCGTCTCCCGCGGCGTTGCAACCGCTAGAATTGCGTATGAACCCCGCCTCCGTTGACGACCAAGTTGTTCGCCATGCCGGCATCATCGCCGCCACCCGCAGCTGGCTCGAGCGCGCGGTGATCGGCCTGAATCTCTGCCCCTTCGCCAAGAGTGTTCACGTCAGGGGCCAGGTACGCTATGTCGTCAGTGCGGCGCGGAACGACAACGACCTGCTCGACGATTTCGAACGCGAACTGAAATTCCTGACCCAAGTCGCGCCCGCAGAGGTCGACACCACGCTGCTCATCACCCCCGATGTCCTGACGGACTTCGCCGATTTCACCGCCTTCCTCGATCTGGCCGAGGTCGTCCTGCGCATTCACGGTCTCGTCGGCGTCCTGCAAGTGGCGAGCTTTCATCCGGACTACGTTTTTGCCGATGCCGCGCCGGACGACATCGCCAACTATACCAACCGTGCGCCTTATCCCACATTGCACCTGATACGCGAAGCCAGCCTGGCCAAGGCCACGGCCGCCCTTCCCGATGCCGCGGACATCTACGAACGCAACCTGGAAACCATGCGCAGACTGGGACTTGCCGGTTGGCGGGCACTGGACGTGGAGGCGCCGGAGCAGCCGAAGCCGTAGCTGTTGGCGTGCGTACCCGCCACGCTCCAACTCAGCGGCCACAATTTGCCGATTGGCTGGGACCAGTCCACCTCGGCAAGTTCCAGAACCGCACGTGGTCGACACTCGGCATGGGACGCGTCGAACCCAGGTGAGGGCAGCTGCGCCCCCCTTGACTCCCCGCTGCTTATTCCGACCAAACGGCCAGTTCGTTGCCGCTCGGATCGGCAAAATGAAAGCGCCGCCCGCCGGGAAAACTGAAAATTTCCTTGCGGATTTTTCCCCCGTTCGCCTTGACCTGCGCATAGGCGCCTTCCAGGTTGCTCGCATACAGCACCACCAGGGGGCTGGCGCCGGGTGCGGCTTCCCTGCTGAAGCCGCCTGCCAGACGGCCATCGACGAAGCTGGTGTAGTCGGGGCCGTAATCGATGAAGCGCCAGCCGAAAACGCGGGCATAAAACTGCTTGATGCCTTCGATATCGGTCGCGCCAAACTCGATATAGTCGATGCGGTGATTGTTCTCG
>CAYHXK010000224.1:0-4922 GCA_964360125.1 uncultured Sterolibacterium sp. | reverse complement strand
CGATCTTGCCGCTCTTGGTGCGCGGGATGTCGGCGACCTGGAGGATCTTCGCCGGGACGTGGCGCGGCGTGGTGTTGGCGCGGATGGTCGCGCGGATGCGCCCTTCCAGCGCCTCGTCGAGCGCCATGCCCTCGCGCAGCTTGACGAACAGCACTACCCGCGCATCGCTCGGTTCCCGCGGCGGCCAGTTCTGGCCGATGACGATGGACTCGACCACCTCGGGCAGTTTCTCCACCTGGCGATAAATCTCTGCGGTGCCGATGCGCACCCCGCCGGGATTGAGCGTGGCATCGGAGCGTCCGTAAATGATGTAGCCAGCGTGCGCCGTGATCTCGGCGAAATCGCCGTGGCACCAGATGCGCTTTTCCGTTGCCCCGGAGCGCTCGACGAATCTCTCAAAATATGCGGCACGGTACTTGCTGCCGTCGGCGTCGTTCCAGAAACCCAGCGGCATCGACGGGAAGGGACGCGTGCACACCAGTTCGCCCTTCGCGCCGCGCAGCGGCCGGCCGTTCTCGTCGTAGACATCGCAGGCCATGCCCAGCGCGGCGCACTGGATTTCTCCGCGCCACACCGGGCCAACCGGGTTGCCGAGGACGAAGCAGGCCAGCAGGTCCGTGCCGCCGGAGATCGAGGCAAGCTGAATGTCATGCTTGATGTTGCGATAGACATACTCGAAACCCTCGGCCACCAGCGGGCTGCCGGTGGAGAACATGACGCGCAGCGCCGCCAGCCGGTGCGTGCGCGCCGGTTCCAGGTTGATCTTGGCGATGGCGTCGATGAATTTCGCCGAGGTGCCGAAGTGGGTCATCCCCTCCGCATCGGCATAGTCGAACAGAATATTACCGCGACCGACGAAGGGCGAGCCGTCGTAGAGCAGCAGCGTGGCGCCGGCGGCCAGCCCGGAGGCCAGCCAGTTCCACATCATCCAGCCGCAGGTGGTGAAATAGAACAGGCGGTCGCCGGGCTGGATGTCGCCGTGCAGCAGGTGTTCCTTGAGATGTTGCAGCAGCGCGCCGCCGGCGCAATGGACGATGCACTTGGGCACGCCGGTGGTGCCCGACGAATACATGATGTAGAGCGGGTGGCCGAAAGGCAGTCGGGCGAACTCGATATCGTCAACGGAAGCGTGGGGCGCGACGAAATCGGCGAGCAACATCGCGGCGCGTATCTTCGACAAGTCGATTTCCTGCCGGGAAGGGGTGACATAGCGGACGATCAGGGTGCGCGCCAGGCTCGGCAGACGCTGCGCCACTTCAGCGATCTTCTCCAGCGTATCGATGGTCTTGCCGTTGTAGTAGTAGCCGTCGGCGGCGATCAGTACTTTCGGCTCGATCTGGCCGAAGCGGTCCAGCACCCCCTGCACGCCGAAGTCGGGCGACGCCGAAGTGAAAATCGCGCCGATCGAGGCCGTGGCCAACATGGCGACAAGGCTCTCCGGCAGGTTGGGCAGGTAGGCGGCGACGCGGTCGCCGCTGACGACCCCCATGCCCCGCAAGGCCGCGGCCAACTGCGCCACCTGACGGTACAGCTGGGCATGGGTAAGACGGCTCTTGAACTTGTCCTCGCCCCAGAAGACCAGGGCATCGCTGTCCTGTCTCGAACGCAGCAGGTTCTCCGCGAAGTTCAGGCGCGCCTCGGGAAACCATTGCGCGCCCGGCATCCTGTCGCCGTCGACGACCACTGCGGCCCCCCTTGCGCCGATCACAGCGGCGTATTCCCACAGCGTTGCCCAGAATTGCTCGGGATGCTCCACCGACCAGCGGTGCAGTTCCGCATAAGAGTTCAATCCGCAGCCCCATTGCCGGGCGGCGGCATGCATGAAGGCGGTCAACTTGCTCTGCGCGATGCGCTCGGCCGAAGGTTGCCAGAGGGGAAGGCTGCTCGTCTGCGTCGTCACGTTCTCTCTCCTCCGGGCTTCATTCATCCGCCGCCAAGCGGCGCATGGCGTCGGGCAGGGGAACCGACTTGCCGCTGGCCGGGTTGGTCCACACGATCTTGGCCGCGCCCTCGGCGTAAATCCGCTCGTCGCCGAGCGGCCGCATGTCGAAATAGGTCGCCAGGCTGCTGCGCCCGGCGCGTCCGGCGTACATGCGCACCTCCACCGTGCCCGGATAAGTCAGCGGGAGCAGGAAGGTGCAACTGGCATTGACGATCACCGGCGACTCGTCGCGCACCAGGCCCGCGGGAAAGCCCAGCGCGTCCATCCACTCGATGCGCGCCTGCTCCGCATAGCGGAAATACACGGTGTTATTGACATGCCCCATGGCATCCATATCGCCCCAGCGGATCGGGATGCGGGTGGTGAAAACCAGTTTGCGCGGATGGTCCATGGTCGATGGAGGATGGGAAGTGAAATGCAATTATAATGCCCCGATCCGCCCGAAGCGCGCTGCAACTGTCCGACATCGAAGACAAGGGGAAAGTCATGGAACGCGAAGCGATGGAGTTCGACGTGGTGATCGTCGGCGGCGGCCCGGCGGGACTGGCGGCAGCGATCCGCCTCAAGCAACTGAACGCCGGGATCAGTGTCTGCCTGATCGAGAAAGGCGCAGAGATCGGCGCCCACATCCTCTCCGGCGCCATCATGGACCCGCGTGCGCTGAGCGAGCTGATCCCCGACTGGAAAGCGCGCGGCGCGCCTGTCTCCACCCCGGTGAACCGTGACATTTTCATGATCCTCACCGAGCAGGCCGGCTGGCCCATCCCCAACCTGTTGCTGCCCGGTTGTTTCCTCAACCACGGCAACTACATCGTCAGCCTCGGCAATCTCTGCCGCTGGCTGGGGCAGCAGGCCGAAGCGCTGGGGGTCGAGATCTATCCGGGATTTGCCGGCGTCGAGTTGCTGTACACGGCGAATGGCGCCGTCAAAGGCATCGCCACGGGGGACATGGGAGTGGGCCGCGACAACAAGCCGACCGATGCCTACCAGCCGGGCATGGAGTTGCTGGCCAAGTACACGTTGTTCGCCGAAGGTTGCCGCGGCCATCTCGGCAAGCAGCTCGAATCGTTCTATAGCCTGCGCACCGGCGCCGACCCCCAGGTATATGGCCTCGGCATCAAGGAGCTGTGGGAGATCGTTCCGGAGCGACACGCCAAAGGACTGGTTCTGCATACCGCCGGCTGGCCGCTGGCCTCGGATACCTACGGCGGCTCGTTCTGTTACCACTATGGCGAGAACCTGGTGGCAATCGGCTATGTGGTGGGCCTGGGCTACAGCAATCCCTACCTGTCGCCTTTCGAGGAGTTCCAGCGCTACAAGACGCATCCGAAAATCCGTCCCATGCTGGAAGGCGGCAAGCGCATCGCCTATGGCGCCCGCGCCATCGCCGCGGGCGGCCTGCAAGCCCTGCCGAGAATGATCTTTCCCGGCGGCGCGCTGCTCGGCGACGATGCCGGCCTGCTCAACGCCTCGCGCATCAAGGGCAGTCATGCCGCGCTGAAGAGCGGCATGCTGGCTGCCGAAGCAGTCGCCGAAGCGCTGGCGGACCAGCGCAGCCACGACAATCTGACCGCCTATCCGGGAAAGTTCCGCGCCAGCTGGCTGTACGAGGAACTCTACAAGGCGCGCAACTTCAAGCCGTGGATGAGCAAGGGACTCTATCTCGGCTCGCTGATGTTCGGCATCGACCAGACCTTGTTGCGCGGCAAAGCGCCATGGACGCTGCGTCTCACCGCCGATCACCTCAAGCTGAAGAAGGCCGCCGAGTGCACGCCGATCGACTACCCGAAACCCGACGGCATCGTCAGCTTCGACCGTCTCTCCTCGGTGTTCCTGTCGAACACCCACCACCAGGAAAATCAGCCCTGCCACCTCACCTTGAAAGATTCGGGGATTCCGATCAGCGTCAACCTCGCCCTCTATGACGCCCCCGAGCAACGCTATTGTCCGGCCGGCGTGTATGAAATTCTGCGCGACGACTCGGGCTATCCCCACCTGCAAATCAACGCGCAGAACTGCGTCCATTGCAAGACCTGCGACATCAAGGACCCGACCCAGAACATCAACTGGGTCGCGCCCCAGGGCGGCGAGGGGCCGGTCTATCCGGGGATGTAGCTCCAGGGCGGCTCCTGCGTCATGCAGTGCGATTGGACTGGAGGGTATTTTGCCGGTCAAATGGAGAAATGAATGACTGAGCGAACATTTTCATCGGCCCACCCGCAGAGCACTCTCGAACCTGCCGCGCTGGTGGAGGTAGCCCTGGATGCGATACGCGCGGGCCGCTTCGACGAGGCGGAGACGCAACTTCGCCGGGTTCTGGAAGGGTTTCCGGAGCATCCAGCAGCGACCCATTTTCTCGGCATACTCCGTCATCGGCAAGGCAGGAGCGATGAAGGCGTCGTCCTGGTGCAGCAATCCATCGCTCTGGCGCCGGCAATGGAAGACTGGCACAACGATCTGGGGAACATGCTCGCCGCCGCCAAGCGCGACGAGGAAGCGGTGGCGGCCTTCATGGCGGCGTTGCAACTCAACACCAACAATCCAGTCGTCTGGAACAACCTGGGCGCCCTGCTGCTGAGGGGCGGGCAACTCGAGGAAGCGATGCTAACTTTCGAGAATGCCATTACGCTCGATCCCGGCTTCGAGGATGCGCTGAGCAATCTTGGCAATGCCTTGACGCTGCTCGGCAGAACCGAGGAAGCCGCACGCTGCTTCTGCACTGCCTACATCCAGCGTCCCGGTGCGGAAAAGCCCAGGCAGATGCTGGGCATCGCCTACTACACGCTGGGCAGGATCGAGGAGGCGGCGCACATCTATCGGCTCTGGCTGCAAGAGGAGCCCGGCAATCCCATTGCCCAGCACATGCTTTTGGCATGTTCCGGACGGGAGCTTCCGGATCGCGCCAGCAATGCCTATATCGAGGCGCACTTCGACGATTATGCCGGGACCTTCGAAGCCAAGCTGGTCGACGTCGATAAGA
>CAYHXK010000223.1:0-4950 GCA_964360125.1 uncultured Sterolibacterium sp. | reverse complement strand
GCAATACGGTGCTGACGACGCAGATTCTGGTGCATCCGTCCCAGACTACCCGTTTCCGCGAAGCATGTCGGGACTCCGACGAACTGCGCTTCGAATTTCTCGATCTGCTTGACGAGTCAAAACGCCTGGGCTTCAAAACGCCCCTCCAGGGATCGCAAAGCGAAGCGCTATTCCTGCATCTGCTGGTGCGCAAGACGCCAGGCCAGCAGTTCGCGAATACCGCCGCGCGGCGTCTCTACCGCCTCTGGCAGACACGTTTGGCCATCAACCTTGGCGGCGTAGCGATCCTGCTCGCCAGCCTGGCTTTCTCGAGTCTTCAATTCCTTCAGGTGGTGCACTTGCGCAATCAAGCCGATCTGATCCAAAGCCAGACGGAAAGCGCCCATAGGCAATACACCGCGGCACTCCAGACCCTGCCGGCAATGCCCTTCAGCAACAATGTCTTGCGCGCAGTGATCGGACGCTACGACGGCTTGGTGAAAAACACCGGGAATCTGGAGACGACCTACCGGCGCATCAGCGAGGCTTTGCAGCAGTCCCCCCGTATCGAAATCAACCGTATCGACTGGCAGGTCGGAAGAAGTACGGACAGCGCGCAAGCACCTGGCAATCCCCTCCCGGTTACGGGCAACCTCGGCGGCAGCGATCCGATGGTCGTTACCGACTTGTACGCCGAGCTGCCCGTGGCGCTGAAGAACGACGAGCGCGCGCTAAAAAGCATCATCGACGCTTTCATAGCCAGCCTGCGCAAGGGAGACATGCTGCAAGTCCGCATACTCAAATTGCCCTTCGACGTCGAGTCCACCAAGATTTTAAAAAGCACTGAAGAGACCGCATCGAGCGTCGAAGCGCCGAAGTTCGCGCTGCGCATCGCGCAGAAATTGTAAAATAAATCGTGATTTTCCAGTCCCCGGCCCCACACTCCTTGACGCCGCCATGAATACCTTCACCGAAGACCTGCGCCACATCCGCTGGAACCTGGTGCTATTGCTGGTGCTTGCCCTGATAGGCTCAGGCGCAGTGTACGCATCCTTGATCTCCATAAAGGACGCGCAGCAGGTGCATCGTCAAGCCTTGGCCAAACAAAATGAAATCCAGGGAAAACTGGCAAATGCCCGCAACGAGGAGCAGGAGCTGCGCCAGAAATTTTCCCGCTATGCAAGCCTCCAGTCGCGCGGCTATATCGGTACCGAGCGTCGCCTCGACTGGATTGAGCAGATCCGCAAGATCAAGACGGCGCGTAAATTACTGGACGTTCAATACGAACTGGCGCCGCAACAAATGCTCGACAACAAGCCCCTCAACCAGGACTCTCCAGCCGCTGCCGGCGCGGCGGGCAATTCTGCCGCAGGAACTTCTCCTGGGACAGGCAACATCATCGGCTACGACTTCATGGTCAGCAACATGAGCTTGCAAATGCAATTGCTGCACGAAGAGGACTTGTTGAACTTCATCGCCGACCTGCACAACAGCATCCGGACTTACATTCGTGTCAATAAATGCGACGTCCAGCGCCAGTCTTTTCCGGGCAGCGCAGCCCAACTCAAGGCCGACTGCTCGATCGACTGGATCACCCTGCGCGAAAATTATCCGGGCTAGCATGATGAATCCGCCACGCATCGTCGATTGCTTGAAGCCCGTCAAGCCCGCTTTGGCCGCAAGCCTCGGGATGCTCGTTGCGGCATTGGCTTTGCTCTTGCATGCGCCGCTCGCCCAGGCCGAACCGCTCGGCCGTCTCTTCCTCACCCCAGAACGTCGCGCCGTGCTGGAGCGCCAACGCCAGCTTAATATCCAGGAAAATACCCAGGAAACCGTCGTAGTCGAAAAACTGCACCTGAACGGCGTGGTCCACCGCAGCGGCGGCAAGACGACGGTCTGGGTCAATGGCCGCCCGCAACGCGACGATGACAATACCGGCATCGTCCTGCGGACATCTCCCCAGGGACCCGGGCGGGTGGCCGTCAGCATCGGCGATGAAAACCCCACCACCCTGCGCATCGGCGAGACGCTCAATCGCGGCACCCGGGAGAAGACCGACGGACTGGCGGGCGGACAACTGCAAATCCACACCGACCATGCCGGCAAACCTCCCCGGCGCTGATCACAGCCCCCCAAGATTCCCAACAAAATATCACTGGACTCATCTTGCCTGATATAATTTGGTCGGTCTGACTAGAATTAGGAGGGGAATCATGAGAACCTGGCAACTGCAAGAAGCAAAGGGAAAGTTCAGCGAGGTTGTTAAAAACGCCCAAAGCCAAGGGCCTCAAAACATCACTGTGCATGGCGAGCCTGTCGCCGTACTGATTTCCCGGCGCGATTATTTGAAGCTCATTCATCCCCAGCCAAGTTTTGTGGAATTGCTGCGGGCATCCCCCCTCGTGGGTAGCGGTCTCGACGTGACGCGCGAACAAACCCCCACACGCAAAATCAAGCTATGAGCCATGAGTTATCTACTCGACACCAACGTGATTTCCGAACTGGTGCGCCCCAAGCCAGCCAGGGCTGTCTTGGCGTGGTTCGAAAACATCCCCTCCGACGCACTGCATATTAGTGTATTGACCTTGGGCGAAATTCGCAAAGGGGTGGAACATATGCCGGACGGAGCGCGTCGCGAAAAGCTCCGGCTGTGGCTCGAACATGATTTGACCGATTGGTTTGGCACAAAGGTATTGCCGGTGGATATGCCGGTTGCCGACCGATGGGGCAGGTTGCTTGCGCAGGTAGGGCGTCCCGTTCCCAGCATAGACAGCTTGCTGGCGGCAACCGCGTTGCATCACGAATTACGTTTGGTTACGCGCAACGAAAAGGATTTTAACTACCCTGGATTGGAAGTTGTTAACCCGTGGGCTTAGTTTCGCCGAGGCTGACCGCATTCGCAAGGAATTGTTGGCGGCGGGGTGGTTCTGGAAGATTCGGTTCAGGGTACGACTTGGCGCAGAGCCTAAGGCAGTTTACCTGCCGCGACCATACGGTTGAACAATTGCGGGCGCGAGAGCCAGATCATGATGTCATCGAAAGACGGACCTGGAATGTCGCTTTGATAGATGCCGCTAGTACTTTCAAAGCTGGCATTTTGTCCATCAGCAGCGAGGTTTGGCCCGGTCGAATACACGATGGCAACCGGGCGTTCAGTGGTGGTCGTAATGGAGTTGTTGTTGTTGTCCTTAATTACAAGGCAATCGGTTGTTGCGCTTGGACAGGTTCCGAACCCCGTGGAAAGGGTGAATGCTGTAGCGAAGTTACGATCCACACGGTAGCGCCAGTAGCCTAACCACGAGGCCCCTGTGCTCTCGCGCTTGACTCCCCATGCATCCGTTTCCGAGACGCCAAGTGTTTTCCACGGCAGATAACCTTCCGTAGCCGGATTCGATGTGCACGTCGCATCGGCGTTGCCATAGTTGGCGTTGGCAGGGTCGGTAGTGGTAGTGGGGCATGGTAGGTAGCCGTTGATGATGGCATAACCATACAGCGCATCGCGAATCTCATTCAACTGTTTCGAGGTCTCGTTTCTGCGTTGTTGTTCAATTTGGCCAGACAGGGTGGGCAACAGCCCGGCCATGAGTGCTCCGACGATAGTCAGCACAATGGCCAACTCGAGTAATGAGAAACCGGAATTCTTAAAGTGTTGCGGTGCGCGCATCGTTACTGGAATACTACCGTGTCATTAAACGTTGTGGTGGGGGTTGCCTGAGAAAAGCTGGTTGGGTTCGGAGGAGAGCCCGTGTACACGGGGATAGGATTAGGCGCCTCAAGATAATTGCTAAGCGTACCCTTTTCGGTGTCGTTGGAGCGAGACTGGCCTGATAATTTTTTCCCGGCGACTATGACGACGAATTTTTTATTTCCAGTGGCTGATGGTGGATTGACCGTGAGGCAATTTCCCGCGGTATCGCAGGCATTGACAGCGGGTGTGGTGGGAGGATCAACTGGCTTATAGGCATCAGCCAGCCCATAGAACACCATCTCTTTCCAGTTCAACCACCAGCCGGAACCGGAGTTGATGTTGCAGTTGCCAGACCAGGAATCATCCATAACACTACCGCTGTCGCTCTTGGTGCTGTCAAATGTTGTGTCTGATAACCGACCAAAGAGATAATCAGTTCTGTCATTATAGCTGGGGGCGCTAGTTGGCCTTACACGAGAGGCCCAAGGATACCGGCCATTGTTTTGGGGTTTGCTGGCATATTCGGTCAGACACATTTTAACTTCTGCGGCAACGCGCTTTTGAATGGCTTGCATGATGCTGTCTTGGGTAATCGCCAGTATTTGATCATTGAGAATGACGAAGCCATTGCTGTCCTTAATTGGTCCTTGAATAAAACCATTCGTGGATGATTTGTCGATAAAATTGGCGTTGTCTTCGGTAACGCCATTCACCGTGGCGATATCTAAATAATTTGTTGCTGTGTTACTGCCACCACTGCTTCGGTCTTGTGCGGAACCGCTGCCTTGACGAGTCAATACTGAACCAGGGGCTATGATGACTGCTACAACTCCGCTGGTTGAATTGCCGTCGTTGGTTACACTACCGTCGCTGTTATGCAGCGTGATTGTGCCTGTTGAGTCGCTATTCAGGCAACTGGTTTGGCCGGAAGAGGTGCAGGTGGTTCGAGTGTTGTATTTGAAATTATTGGAAACTGCATACCACAAACGCTCTCCACTACTATCCCGCAAATCTGGCAAGCCTAGGGTTTTCCAAGGTAAACGACCGATCCGCGATGTCTGGCCTGTGCTACCAGAAGCGTTGCCGCAAGACGTTTCTTGAATACCATCGTTGTCTGTATCTGGGCAAGGAAGGTCGCCGGGGCGAGCGCTGCCAGACAAGCTGACCGATACTGCGTAACCAATCAGCGCATCTCTTGCTTGTGCCAGAACCTCAAAATTTTTCTTTTCTTTAGCTATTCGCATAGCTGAGCTGCTCAATGAGCCAACTAAAAACGCCGCTGT
>CAYHXK010000222.1:0-4954 GCA_964360125.1 uncultured Sterolibacterium sp. | reverse complement strand
CGCTGCCTTCGGTGGTGCATATTTTCACCAGCCAGGAAATCAAGACGCCGCGCAATCCCTTTCTCAACGATCCTTTCTTCCGCCATTTCTTCGGCGACCGCTTCGATATGCAGCCGCAACGCCGCTCGGGGCTGGGAAGCGGGGTGATCGTCAGCGCCGATGGCTATATCCTCACCAACAATCATGTGGTCGAAACCGCCGACGAAATCGAGGTGGCTACCCAGGACGGCCGCAAGCTCAAGGCGCGCGTGGTCGGCGCCGATCCCGATTCGGATCTGGCGGTGGTGCGCGTCGATCTTGGTAACGGCAGCAAGCTGCCGGCAGTGATATTTGCGCCCGCCGAATCCTTGCGTGTCGGCGATGTCGTACTGGCCATCGGCAACCCGTTCGGCGTCGGCCAGACCGTCACCCATGGCATCGTCAGCGCACTCGGCCGTTCCCATCTCGGCATCAACACTTTCGAGAATTTCATCCAGACCGACGCCGCCATCAATCCCGGCAATTCCGGCGGGGCTCTGGTGGACTCCAACGGCAACCTGGCCGGCATTAATACCGCGATCTATTCGCAAAGCGGCGGTTCGATGGGTATCGGTTTTGCCATCCCGGTATCGTTAGCTAAAAGCGTCATGGAGCAGATCATCAAGACCGGCTCGGTGACCCGCGGCTGGATCGGCATCGAAGTGCAGGAAATAACCCCCGAGCTGGCCGAGTCTTTCAAGCTGCCCAGTACCCAAGGCACGTTGATCGCCGGCGTGATGCGCGGCAGCCCGGCGGACCGCGCCGGCATCAAACCCGGCGACATCCTGCTCTCCGTGGCCGGCAAACCGATCGGCGATGCGCAGAGCATGCTGGGGACGATCGCCGCGCAGACGCCCGGCCAGCAGGCGCTGCTGAAAGTCTACCGCGCCGGCAGGCAACTCGAACTGACGGTCACCATCGCCAAGCGGCCTAAGCCGCGACCCGAATAGATTAGAGCTTGCGGGAGTCGGCCTCTGCCTTGTCGAGTTCCCGCTCCATCTCATCGTCGGCGAGAGGGCGGTAGTCGTCCTCCTGGTTCGACTTGACCGGCTTGGAGATGAAGCCCGCAAGGATGATTCCCAGCTCATACAACAACCACAGCGGCACCGCCAGCATAAACTGCGAGAGCACGTCGGGCGGAGTAAAGATGGCGCCGACCACGAAGGCGCCGACCACCACATAGGGACGTATCTCCTTGAGCTTGGCGATGCTGACTAATCCAGCCTTAACCAAAACAATCACGATTACCGGCGTTTCGAAAGTGATGCCGAAAGCCAGGAAGGTGGTCATCACAAAGGCGAGGTATTTCTCGATGTCGGTCATCACCGCCACACCCACGGGAGCGAACTTGTTCACGAACACGAAAACCGTGGGGAAAACGATAAAGTACGCGAAAGACATGCCGACGAAAAACAGCAACACGCTGGCCACGATCAGCGGCAGCGTCAGTTTCTTTTCATGTGCATATAGACCGGGCGCCACGAAAGCCCAAGCTTGATAAAGCACATAAGGCAACGCGATGAGGAAAGCCAGCATCAGCGTCACTTTCATCGGCACCAGGAAGGCCCCGCCCACATCGGTCGCAATCATCTGGCCGCCCTGCGGCAATGCCGCCAGCATCGGCGTGGCCAGCAAAGTGTAGATATCGCGCGCCCAATTGACCAGGCCGAGGAAAATGACCAATACGGCGACAATCGAACGGATCAGTCGATCGCGCAGTTCGATCAGGTGGGAGATGAAGGTTTCTTGTGTGTCAGCCATGCGCTCAGGCTTTGATTTTCTCGATTGCCGGACGCAGATCGAGCTCGGCTTGATCGACGAGTGCCGACGGAAGTTTCTCCTCGGCACCCCTGGTTTCTTCCACGGGTCCGCCTGCCCCCGCTGATGGCACATCTGAAACAGGCTCTACGGGCGGCGCAATGGTCTGGGATAAAGAGTCTTCGACAGCCCGCATCTCCTGCGTCACCGAGCTGTCAATGTCCCGCACCTGGTTTGCCACTTGTTCCTGAAGCTTCTTGAGCTCATCCAGCTGCATCTCGCGATTGATATCGGACTTGACGTCATTGACATAGCGCTGCAAACGGCCGAGCAAGATGCCCACGGTACGCGCGACTTTGGGGAGTCGCTCGGGACCGATAACGATCAATGCCACCAAGGCAATGACAACCAGTTCGGAAAAGCCGACGTCGAACATTTGGAGCGTGAGGGGTGAGAAGTTAGGCGTGAGGAGTAGATGCCGGGTGCCAAGGATGCCAGGGTAGTTGATTTACCCCCTCACGCCTTACCCCTCACTCCTCACGCTACTCTAGCTCTTGACCTTTTCCTTGATCTCGCCTTCCAGGGTATGGCCGGTCGCCTGCTGTTGCGGGGAGGTGGAATCGGCGCTTTTCTCGGCAGTTCCATCGCGCATGCCTTCCTTGAAGCCTTTGACGGCGCCGCCCAAGTCGGAGCCGACGTTGCGCAGTTTCTTGGTGCCAAACACCAACATCACAATGACCAGCACGATTAACCAGTGCCAAATACTGAAGCTTCCCATGATTACCTCCTTATTTTCGAACCATCGCACCCAGCGGCTCAGGGCCGCCGACGATGTGGATGTGCAAATGATACACCTCTTGCCGGCCGATCCGGCCGGTGTTGATGATGGTGCGGAAACCATCGTTGAGGCCCTGCTCTTTCGCCAGGCGGCCGGAGAGCGCCAGCATCTTGCCCAGCAGCGCCGCATGCGACAAGTCGGCCTCGGCCAGCGAAGGAATGTGCAGCTTGGGAATGATCATGAAATGCACCGGCGTCACCGGCTGAATATCGTGGAATGCCAGGACTTCAGCGTCCTCATAGACCTTCCTGCTCGGGATATCGCCGCGGGCAATCTTGCAAAACAGGCAGTCGCTCATGCTGCCTCCTGAGGACGCGAGTTTTTTTCGTCGATACCGGAGATGCCTTCACGCCGGCGTAGTTCCGCCATGACATCGTCCACGCCGACACCGAAATGCGCCAGCAGGATCAGGCTGTGAAACCACAGGTCGGTCACCTCGCGAACCAGGTGCAGACGGTCTCCATCCTTGGCCGCCATGATGGTCTCGGCGGCTTCTTCCGCCACTTTCTTGCAAATGGAATCCGTGCCCTTGGCATACAGACTGGCGACATAAGATGATTCTGGTGCTGCGCCCTTGCGTTCCGTCAGCGTCTTCTGCAAGCGGTGGATGACTTCGAGATCGATCATTTGAATGTCCTCGGGGATTATCGGCAATTCTGCAAGCCCTGCCGATGATGTGTGTCGCAACCAGCGGCAGCTTCCAGCCAAGCTGATGTTCTGCGTCGAAAGCCGGCCAGTACTGGCGCAAATGCGAATCATACCGCCTGGCGCGCGGCAAAACAAAGAAACCGGGTGAGCAGCCCTCCTATCCCGCGCATCGGCAAGGAAAGTACAAAACGTGTCCAATAGGATATGATCGGCTTGCCCGTCTTCTGCAAGCAGTGCACCGATCCATTTCACCGGAGGTTCGATGGAGCCTGACAACGATCCGCAAGAACACGCCCTGGAGCTGTCTCAGGAGAAAAGCCCGGAGACAGCTCCAACGCAGGTGGCGCAAGATACTCTCAAGCATACGGCGGAGACGGCCGGCGTGGCGGCTGCGAAAATCAACAGTCCCGGCCGCCCGCTTTACAGGCGCCTGATGGAGATGAGTGGAAAGCCGTTTGTTTACCTGAAAGGATTTCTGCAGACTGGCGGAGCGAGGCTTGTCGATGCGGGCAAGGGACTCATGCAGCGGTTGAGAAATCGCGGCAAGCCTTCCCCCGAGGAGGACAGGGTTGATAAACGTCATGACGACAAAAGCCGCGATCCTGGCGTGGCCAGAAAGAAAACCGAGCCGCCACCGACGGCCGAGGCCCCCAAGGCAGTTAAGCCACGCAGCCCAGTTCGCAGTTTTTTCTTATACCTGCTGGTCTTGATCATCGGCGGCATCGCCGGTATGACTTTCTCTTTCGCCTTGTTCTCGAAAATTATCGCCAATCAGGCCGAAAAAATTGGTGATCAACGGGATGAAATCGCCAAAATTGAAACCCAGCTTTCACGGACCATGGAGTCCGAGGCCAAATTCCGGCTGGAAACCATGGAAAGCAAGAAAAAACTGAGCGAAGTCGAAAACCGGTTGAACGCGGCCATCCAGAATTCCAGGGAGAATACGGCTCCCACGGAAACCAGAGTCAATCCAACCGCCCCCGCCGCGGCCGTGAAATCGCCCGGATCGGTAAAATCCGGCGACTGCGTGCTGGCATC
Organism: uncultured Sterolibacterium sp.; assembly: GCA_964360125.1. Taxonomy (GTDB): domain Bacteria; phylum Pseudomonadota; class Gammaproteobacteria; order Burkholderiales; family Rhodocyclaceae; genus JACRAR01. The sequence continues at coordinate 654 of CAYHXK010000222.1, read as the reverse complement.
CGGAAAGATCGGCGACAATCTTGCCCGTTGCATCAATTCCTACAACCGTAAGTAGGCCGCAGCGCAACGCATGCCACACCGGATAGCGGGTCGTTGCGCTTCTGCCCGATACGTAAGCTGGCGAACACGCAGCCTGAAATGATTGGGCTAAGAGCCAGGGCGGGTTCTCAAGTGTGCGCTTATTTATAGATGGTCTTGGGATCTTTGAGCACCGGCTCGCTGGTTTTCCAGCGTCCCTCGCCGAAGGTCTGGAAGAAACAGCTGCGCCGTCCGGTATGGCAGGTAATGCCTCCGGTCTGCTCTATCTTCAGCAGGATCACGTCGTTGTCGCAGTCCATGCGCATCTCGCGGACGATCTGGGTATGCCCGGATTCCTCGCCCTTGTGCCACAGCTTGCGCCGCGAACGCGACCAGTAAATCGCCTCGCCGCCCACGGCAGTGCGTTCGAGCGCCTCGCGATTCATCCAGGCGAACATCAGCACTTCGCCGCTCAAAGCGTCCTGGGCGATCACCGGGATGAGGCCATGCTCATCCCATTTCACCTGGTTAAGCCATTTGCTACTCATAACCGGACCTCGATGCCTTGCGAACGCATGTATTCCTTGGCCTGCCGCACCGTGTATTCCCGTGATCGCCAGCGGCGGCGTCGGCAAC
>CAYHXK010000221.1:0-4993 GCA_964360125.1 uncultured Sterolibacterium sp. | reverse complement strand
GCCGGTGGCCGGCATGACCGACGACGAGACGGAACGCATCGGCGATCTGTTCAAGTCGCTGGCCGGCAAGCATTCGCTGGTGGTGGTCGAACACGACATGGCCTTCATCGAGCAGCTCGGCGGCAAGGTGACGGTGCTGCACGAAGGCTCGGTGCTGGCAGAGGGCGACCTCGCCACGGTGCAGAACGATCCTCGCGTCATCGAAGTTTATCTGGGACGCTGACATGCACAACCTTCATCATCTTAGAAGACGACCATGCCACTACAAAGTGAACGAATGAACCTATCCTCGCGGGAACGCGCCTGGCTGCCCTGGCTGGGCGCCACCGGCAAGCTGCGCATGGGCTGGTCGTGCTGGCTGAACCGGGCGACCTATGCCATCGTGGAAAAAACCTTCGATGGCATCGCCCATAGCCGACTCGGTTTTCTCATGCATTGGGCCGAGGGCAATTGGGTATTTCTGGCGGCGCTCACCCGGCAAATCGCCGAAAGCCGACCCGATGCCCTGCAGCAACTGCTGGTGGAATGGCTGGAACACGCGCAGGACTATTCCGAATTGTTTGTGACGGATCGTAGCGGCAAGGTGCTGGCCTCCTCTCATGCCAAGCAAATCGGAGTCGTCGCCCTCCACCCCAAAGTCCTGGCCGCAGGGCTCAAGACGAATTTTCTGCACGGCCCGTATGTCGATCCGGTAACGCAAGCCATCGGTCCTTCATCGTCCAAGTTTCACGATGCCGTCACGCTGATGTTCATCCACCCCGTCATCCGGAACGGCGAAACCGTCGGCTGTCTGTGCGGGCGTGTTCCCAACGACGTGATGAGCGACATCATTCAACGCGAGGCCGGCCATGTCTACCGCGACTCCGGCGACAACTACATCTTCATGGTCGAATCGCGCTTCGACCAGGACATCAAGCCCGGCACCGCCTTATCGCGCTCGCGCTTCGAGGACGCCGCATTCACCCTGGGAGACAATCTGCGCCAAGGCGTCAAAACCGCCTATGGAACCGTAAGTATCCGGCAGCATACGGAGCTGGAGCTGTGTTTCACCGATCCCGCCACCCGCGAGCTCCATCCCGGAGTGCGCGAAACCATACGCAAGGGTGAAAACCTGTTCGTCACCTATCCCGGCTATCCCGATTACCGCCACATTCCGGTGATCGGCAAGGGCGTCACTTTCCAGATACCGGGATCATTGGACCGCTGGGGCATGATGTGCGAGGGCGACCTGGAAGAAGCCTATCGTCGGCGCTCCCTGCCTTATCGCGCGCTGAAGCGGCTGCTGCTGCTCGGCATTGCCGGTGCGGCCACGCTTTGCGCTATCCGCTATTTCCTGCATCCCGACGCCACCGAGATGATCGCCTGGGGATTGGGCACGGCGGCTGCCGCCTTGCTGGCTTTCCACTATGGCACCCTGGTTCCCGTCTCCCGTCGCATCGACGCCATGTCGATGTTTCTGCTCGACACCGCCGAATGCGGCGGCAAGCTTGACCGGCGGTTGAGTTGGGGCACGCTGGTCAACGATGAAATTGGCGATCTGGGACGCTGGATCAACAGTTTCGTGGATAAGATCGACGACACCGTGAGTAGCGTGCTGGGTGTGGCGAAGCGGGTCAGTGCGTCGGCGGCGGCGTTGAGCAAAATCTCGGCAAAAGTGGCGGAGGGCTCGCGCCAGCAGAACAGCGCGGCCGCCACCACCACCGGCGCGGTGAGCCAGATGAGCAGCAGCATCGCGCAGGTCGCCTTGCACGCCGGTTCCACCGAGGAAATTTCGCGCAAATCCAGTGCGCTGTCGCATGAAGGAAAAACCATCGTGCATGAAGCCGCGCACGAGCTGGAAAATACCGCCGCCTCGATCAACCGGCTGGCGGGAATGATCGGGGGCTTGGAACAGCGCTCGGCAGAAATCAGCAACATCACCAAGGCCATCAAGGAAATTGCCGATCAAACCAATTTGCTCGCGCTCAACGCTTCCATCGAGGCCGCCCGCGCCGGCGAGCAGGGGCGCGGCTTCGCGGTGGTGGCCGACGAGGTGCGCAAGCTGGCGGAACGCACCGCGCAGTCAACCGCCGAAATCACCGGCATGGTGCGCAGCATCCAGGAGGAAACCCGCCACGCCGTGGGCGCCATGCAAACCTGCCGCGAGCAGACCGAACGCGGCGTGGGGCTGGCTATCCGCGCCGGCCAATCGCTGGATCAAATCAACAGCGGCGCCGACCATACCCAGCGCATGATCAGTGAAATCGTCATCGCCACCCAGGAACAGAGCCACGCCGGCACCGACATTGCCCACAACATCGAGCAGATTGCGCGAATGGCGGAACAGAACAACGCCGAGGTGCTGGATGCATCGCGCGCCGCCCATACGCTGGAGCAGCTGGCCGAGGATCTGCAAAAAGCCGTCGGAAAATTCTCCGCTTAGGCGCGCCTTTGGAATGGCCTCCTCCCAATTATCCATGCTGACAGTAGAAAACCTCAACCAGTATTACGGCGGCAGCCATATCCTGCGCGGCCTCTCGTTCGAGGCGCCGCTCGGCCAGGTGACGACCCTGCTCGGGCGCAATGGGGCGGGCAAGACCACGCTGCTCAAATGCCTGATGGGCCTGGTGCCGACCAAGACCGGCGGCATCCACTTCGACGCAAGCGACATCACCCATGCGGCGCCCCACGCCAGGGTCCAGGCCGGCATCGGCTACGTGCCGCAGGGCCGGGAGATTTTCCCGCGCCTGACGGTGCACGAGAACCTGCTGATGGGCCTCGCCACCCGCCCGGCGGGGACGGAAATTCCGCCGCGGATATTCGAGATGTTCCCGGTGCTCAAGCAGATGCTGAAGCGGCGCGGCGGCGACCTGTCGGGCGGCCAGCAGCAGCAGCTCGCCATCGGCCGCGCGCTGGCCTTCGGGCCGAAGCTGCTGATCCTCGACGAGCCGACCGAGGGCATCCAGCCGTCCATCATCAAGGACATCGAGCGCGCCATCCGCGCCCTGGCCGAGGAAGGCAGCATGGCCATCCTGCTGGTCGAGCAGTATTACGACTTCGCCCGCTCGCTGGCCGACCAGTACCTGGTGATGGAACGGGGTGAGATCGTCAAGCGCGGCGCAGGCGCGGAGATGGACCAGGACGGCGTGCGCGAGTTGCTTTCGGTATGATCGTGAAATGCAACGCGACCCTCTCCCCTTGCTCTCCGTGCCGGGCTGGCAGGCCAGTCTCGACTTGTGCTTCGAGCGCCGCGCCGACGCCACGCTGCTGTCCCGTCGCCATCATCGCGGCCCGCTGCGGGTGCAGAAGGCGCTGTATCCGGAAGGCGAGCAGGTTTGCCACGCCATCGTGCTGCATCCGCCGGCGGGGATAGCCGGCGGCGACGAACTGGAAATTTCAGTTGAGGTCGGCACGGCAGCCCATGCCCTGCTAACCACGCCCGGCGCCGGCAAGTGGTACCGCTCCGCCGCGCCGTGGGCGCGGCAGGCGCTGAACTTCGAGGTGGCCGCCGCTGGCGTGCTGGAATGGCTGCCGCAGGAAACCATCGTTTTCGATGGCGCCCGGGCAAACATGGCAAGCCGCATCCAGCTGGCGGCGGGGGCCGGCTACCTCGGCTGGGAAGTGCTGTGCCTGGGGCGTCGTGCAGCAGGTGAAACATTCGGACAGGGAGAACTGCGCCTGGCGACGCGCATCGAGCGGGACGGCAAGCCGCTCTGGCTGGAGCGGGGCAGGCTGGAAGGCGGTTCGCCCTTGCTGAACTCGGCGGTCGGGCTGGCCGGCTTCAGCGTCAGCGCCACCCTGCTGGCGGCGGGCCGCCCGGTGGAGGTTGCGTTGTTGTCAGCATGCCGGGAAATCCTTCCGGCCGAAAGCGGCGCGCAGACCGGTTTGACGGTGCTGCCGCAACTGCTGGTGGCACGCTACCTGGGCCACTCGTCGGAGGCGGCGCGCGCCTGGTTGGTGCAACTGTGGCGAGTGCTGCGGCCTGCGCTGCTGGGGCGCGAGGCGCAGCCGCTACGCATCTGGAATACTTGAACAAGCACGGAGAAATGTGATGGAACTGACGCCGAGAGAAAAAGACAAGCTGCTGATCTTCACCGCCGGACTGCTCGCCGAGCGGCGCAAGGCGCGCGGCCTCAAGTTGAATTATCCTGAAGCGGTGGCCTACATCAGCGCCGCCATCATGGAAGGCGCGCGCGACGGTCGCAGCGTGGCGGAGTTGATGAGCGCCGGCACCACGCTGCTGAAGCGCGACGAAGTCATGGAAGGCGTGCCGGAAATGATTCCGGAGATTCAAGTCGAGGCGACATTCCCGGACGGCACCAAGCTGGTGACCGTTCATCATCCAATTATCTAAGTTCGAGGAGACATCATGCGTGCAATGCTTGCCATCCTGCTGACCCTTGCCGCCGTGCCCGCCCTGGCGCATCCGGGCGCGCACCACGCGAGCCTGTTGGAAACCCTGCTGCATTTGCTGAGCCAGCCCGATCATCTGGCACGGCTGGCGCTGGCGCTGGTCTGCGGCGGCGGTGCCGCTTTGCTAGCAGTGTTGTATTCGCGGCGCGCGCCATGATTCCAGGCGAAATGAAAATCGTGCCGGGCGAGATCGAACTCAACGCCGGCCGCGCCACTGTCACGCTGGCAGTCGCGAATAGCGGCGACCGGCCGATCCAGGTCGGCTCCCACTATCACTTCTTCGAGACCAACGCCGCCCTTCAGTTTGAGCGCGACCAGGGATATGGCATGCGCCTCGACATCGCCGCCGGCACCGCAGTGCGCTTCGAGCCGGGCCAGACGCGCACGGTGCAGTTAGTGGCGCTGAGTGGCGAGCGCAAGGTGTATGGCTTCCAGGGTCGGATACAAGGAAAGCTGAAATGAGCGTCAAAATTTCCCGGCAAGCCTATGCCGAAATGTTCGGCCCCACCACCGGCGATCGCGTGCGCCTGGCCGACACGGAACTCTGGATCGAGGTCGAGCAGGACTACACGATCTACGGCGAGGAAGTGAAGTTCGGCGG
>CAYHXK010000220.1:0-4998 GCA_964360125.1 uncultured Sterolibacterium sp. | reverse complement strand
AGTTCATAGCCCATCTTCTGGGCGCTGTGATATGCGATGAAGTGTTCCATAGCGAAAATGACAAGCCCCTAACTTAAAGTAGACATCAACCACAAATGGCTATTCCTAACCATTTGTGTCCAATACTGGAAATGAATATCCACATTTAGGCATTCCTTTATTTGATTATTCAGAATACCCCCGGAAGCGCTTTGGTGCAAATTCGCCCATTCGATCAGCCCGCATTGGCCGCAATGGAAAATTTCCGCCGTAGCGTCAGCCCTGCGCCAGAGAAACGGCGACCATGGCCTTGAACCTTCGCGGAAAGCTCAGTCCCAAAAGAAAGTGGCAAAGGCCTCGACCGGCTCGCGCTCGGTGACGAGGCGATTCACCTCGGCGGCGCTGTCCGCGTAACCCAGCGCCATGCCGCAGACGACGTACTCCTGCTGCGGAATGTCGAGCTCGGCGCGGATCAGGCGGTGGAACCTGGCGAAAGCCTGCTGCGGACAGGTATCCAATCCGAAACCGCGGGCGGCCAGCATGATGCCCATCAGGAAAGTGCCCAGATCGAGCCAACTGCCGATCTCCAGCTGTCGGTCGATGCAGATCAGCAAGCCGACCGGCGCGTCGAAGAATTTGTAGTTGCGCCCGAGTTCCCTTTTCATCGCCGCCCGGTCGCCCTTCTCCACCCCGGCCAGCGCATACAGCGCCTTGCCGAGCCGGATGCGGCGCGAGCGGTAGGGCTCGGTCCATTGCCTGGGATAGTAGGCATATTCCTCCGTGCAATCCGCCTCGGCGTTCTCGTGGGCCTGCATCCGGGGGGCGCACAGCCGGGCGGGGGCGGCGCCGGACACCACCCGCACTTTCCTTGGCTGGGTATTGGGGCCGCTGGGCGCGCGTGCGGCCAGCGCCAGGATCTGCTCGACCACGCGGCGCTCGACCGGCTGGTCGGGACGGAAAGCGCGCACCGCGCGGCGGCTGAGCAGGGACTGGAAGGCATCGCACTGGGCCGGCGGCAAGTCGCCTGGCTCAGGACTGGAGGGGACTGTCATCGCTGGAGGTCTCCATTGAATTCAGGGTTGATCCGCGCGTGCCGCTGAACGCGCCACCAGCGGCAGTGAAAATATAAACGTGGCGCCGGATCGTCCTTTTTCCGGCGCGCTCTCCACCCACAGCCGGCCGCCGCAATGTTCGAGGATCTGGCGGCTGATCGGCAGGCCGAGGCCGGTGCCTTGCGGCTTGCCGGTCAGCACATTGCTCGCCTGACCGCCCTGGCGGAATTTTTCGAATATGACCGCCTGATCCTCGCGGCGGATGCCCGGCCCGTTATCGGCAATGTCGACCCGCAACACTTCGCCTTCCCGAATCAAGCGCACCGCAACCCGGCCTTGCCCAGGCAGGCAGAATTTCACCGCGTTGGAGAGCAGATTCATCATGACCTGGATCAGCCGATCGCGATCCGCCAATACCGCAGGCACGCTTGCGGGCAGCGACAGCGACAGTTCGATCGCGCGCTCCTTGAACAACTGGCTGAAGGATTCCACCGACTGCCGCACCACATCGCGCAAATCGACTTCTTGCGTATGCCACTCGGCCTTGCCCGACTCGATCTTGGCCAGGTCGAGCACCTGGTTGATCAGCCGGGTCAACCTTTCGGTTTCGCCGACGATGATGCCGAGGAAACGCTTGCGCTCATCCAGGGAGGTCTTTGGATCGTCCAGCAACATCTCGGAAAAGGCGCGTATCGAGGTCAGCGGCGTGCGTAATTCATGGGTGATGGTCGACATGAAATCGTCCTTGAGCCGGTCGAGTTCCTGGAGTCGCTGGTTGGCGGCGCGCAGCTCCCCAGTCGCCGCCGCCAGCTCCTGCGACTGCCGCTCGAGTTGTCGGCTATAGGTGCGCATTTGATACGCCTCATCGAGGATGTCCATCACCTCATCCAGGCCGAGCGCTTCCTCCTGCACCACGGAAGCCACCATGACCCGCGCCGAGGCGCTGCCGATGGCGCCGGCCAGCAGGTTTTCGGCGTAATGCACCAGGTCGGCATCGGCCTCCAGGGCATCCGGAGAAGCCACGCCACGCCGCTGCGCATATTGCTCGAAGGCCTCGCGCGCCCGCTCCGGACCGATAAAACGGCCGATCAACGGCAGCAGGTCCCGTATCTGCGCGCTCCCCCGCCAGAAACGGGCGCCAACGGGGAGTTGCGCCGAGCGAAAGACATCGACGAACAGCGTCGCCTGCTCCGCCTCGCGCGCATTCGGCTGGCGCAGCAGCGAAAAGCCGACATACGCGCCGATATTGGCGAACATGCTCCAGAACAGGCAATGCGAAATTTCGTCGAGTCCGGTCAGGCCGAACAATTGCTGCGGCTTGAGCAAGCTCATGCCGAACAATCCATGTTGCATGAAGTCGGAGGGCAACCAGCCGGACTTGGCGAACGAGGGCAACAGCAAGGTGTATCCCCACACCAGGAAGCCGGCCGCGAGACCGGCGAGGGCGCCGATTCGCGTGCTTCCCTTCCAATACAGCGCCCCGACGAAGACCGGCGCGAATTGGGCCACGGCGGCAAAGGAAATCAGGCCGATGGCGACCAGCGCATAGGCTTCGCCGGCAACCCGAAAATAGACGTAGCCGAGCAACAGGATGATGATGATGGCCCAGCGCCGAATGTCCAACAGCAGACCGGAAAGATCGGTGCGTCGCGACAATCCCAACCATTGCCAGCGCAACAGCAGCGGCATCAGCAAATCGTTGCAGATCATGGTCGATAGCGCGATGGTCTCGACGATCACCATGCCGGTCGCCGCCGACAAGCCGCCGATGAATACGAACAGCGCCAGCGCCTGATGCTGGTTCACCATCGGCAGCGTCAGCACGAAAGTATCCGCATCCACCCCGCCATCGATACCACTGCCGCCAAAGTGCAGCAGTCCACCCAGTGCGATCGGCAGCACAAACAGGTTGATCAGCAGCAGATATAGCGGGAACATCCAGACGGCGCGGCGCAGGTGGTTCTCATTGACGTTTTCCACCACGGCTATCTGGAACTGGCGCGGCAACAGCATGATCGCCGCCATGGAGAGGAAACTCAAGGAGGCCCAGCTGCCGAAATTGCCGCTGAAAGTCAGCAGTGCTTCGAATTTCGGTACGGCGCTGGCACGGGCAAAGATGTCCGCGAAGCCGTCGTAAATACCGTAAGTGACAAACAAGCCGACGGCGGTGAACGCCAGCAGCTTGACCACGGACTCGAAGGCGATGGCCGCCACCATGCCTTCATGGCGCTCGGTGGCATCGAGATGGCGGGCGCCGAACAGGATGGAGAACGCCGCCAGAATCAGCGCCACATAGAAAGTGCTGTCCTGCAGCCAAGGCAAGGCCTCGACGCGCGTCGGCATGACGATGTCTGGGTAATTCAGCAAGATGCTGAAGCTGCTCGACACGGCCTTGAGTTGCAGCGCGATGTAGGGAATCACCCCGATCACCGCGATCACTGTGACCAGGCCGCCGAGCAACTGGCTTTTGCCATAACGCGAAGAGATGAAGTCGGCAATCGATGTGAGGCGATTGGTCTTGGCGATGCGGATGATTTTCAGCATCACGAACCACCACAACCCCAGCATCAACGTCGGGCCAAGATAGATCGGCAGAAAGCCGATGCCGGTGGCGACAGCACGGCCGACGCTGCCGTAGTAGGTCCAGGTGGTGCAATACACCGCCAGGGATAATGCATAGATGGTCGGGTTGGCGATGATGGAACGGCCGGCATCGGCACGCCTGTCCCCGTACCAGGCGATGGCGAACAACACGCCGAGATAGGCAAACGAAACCAGGGCGATGAACCAGCCTTGCAGCACGTTTATTCCAATGCCTTATCGAATGGATGAGCCAGCCATCATTCGCCCCGCCGTTCGATGACCCACGCCATCAGCGCGATCAAACCCGCCCAGGCAAGAAAGATATAGGCAAACAGCAGCGGGATGCCGAATACCATGGCCGCGCGATTGAACAGCTGCAACAGGGGGTAATTCAACAACACGCAGCCCAACAGGAAGATTGCCACCAAGCGTTGGCCAGTCAAACGGGATCGTTTCATGGCGCCTCCTTTTTCCAAACGATTATAGACCCCGCATTGGCTGTCCCTGCCGGAAAAAAGGGCGCCCGCAGGCGCCCTTCTCCCCCTCCCCCAGCCTTTTGTTCTGTCAGGCGTTGGTTTTAAGCTGTTCCAAAATTGCAGGATTCTCCAGTGTGGAGACGTCCTGGCTGATCTCTTCGCCTTTGGCCAATACGCGCAGCAGGCGGCGCATGATCTTGCCGGAACGGGTCTTCGGCAGGTTATCGCCGAAGCGCATGTCCTTGGGCTTGGCAATCGGGCCGATTTCCTTGCCGACCCAGTTGCGCAGTTCGTTGGCGATTCTTTTGGCTTCGTCGCCGAAAGGACGGGCGCCCTTGAGCACCACGAAGGCGCAGATCGCCTCGCCGGTCATCTCGTCGGGACGGCCCACCACCGCGGCTTCCGCCACCAAGGGGTTGGATACCAGCGCCGACTCGATTTCCATGGTGCCCAGGCGATGACCGGAGACATTCAGCACGTCGTCGATGCGCCCCATGATGGTGAAATAGCCGCTCTTGGCATCGCGCACCGCGCCGTCGCCGGCGAGGTACAGCCGGCCCTGGAAATCCTCCGGATAGTAGGATTTTTTGAAGCGTTCCGGATCGCCCCAGATGGTGCGGATCATCGACGGCCAGGGTTTCTTGACCACCAGGAAGCCGCCCTTGCCCCACTCCACTTCATTGCCCGTCTCATCGACGATGGCGGCCTGGATGCCGGGGAAGGGCAAGGTGCAGGAGCCCGGCACCAGCGGTGTCGCGCCCGGCAGCGGGGTAATCATGTGGCTGCCGGTCTCCGTCTGCCACCAGGTATCCACCACCGGGCACAGGCCGCCGCCGACTACGTTGAAGTACCACATCCAGGCTTCGAGGGCGTGCCGACCTATCCCGACGCCGGTCGCTTCTGGAAGA
>CAYHXK010000219.1:0-5000 GCA_964360125.1 uncultured Sterolibacterium sp. | reverse complement strand
ATGCGATGACGGTGGCTCACGTCGGCGATTCGCGACTCTATCTATCGAGAGGAGAAGAGTTGCGTCAACTCACCCGCGATCATTCGCTGTTGCAGGAGCAGATGGACAGCGGCATATTGACTGCGGAACAGGCGCGCAACTCGCAGAACAAGAATCTGGTGACGCGCGCGGTGGGAGTCGATCCCTTCGTCGAGCCGGAAATCCGCACATACGACACGCGTCCCGGCGATATTTATTTGTTTTGCTCGGACGGCCTCAACGACATGGTCGAGGACGAAGAAATCGGCATGACGCTGCGGATGCTTTCCGCCAATCTTGAACTTGCCGCGACGCAACTGGTGCAGATGGCAAATGATAATGGCGGACGTGACAACGTGTCGGTCATCCTGGTGAAAATCAAGAGCATTTACCCCGCGCCCGGTGCTGGGGGCGGCTGGTTGGCCAAATTACTGGCCTGGTTCAAGTGACTGAAAGAGTTAAACGGGAAAATCAACATGGCAAAGCTTACGCTCAGTTTGGACGGGATGATTCTTAAGGAGTTCCCACTGGTCAAGGAACGGACGACAATCGGCCGCAAGCCGCACAATGATATCCAGATCGACAATCTAGCCATCAGCGGCGAACACGCGGTGATCGTCAGAATTCTCCAGGATGCCTTCCTGGAGGACCTGGACAGCACCAACGGCACCAACGTCAATGGGCAACCGATCAAGAAGCATTTTCTGCAGAACGGCGACGTCATCGAGATGGGAAAATACCGCCTCAAATATTTCGACGAGGCGAAACAGCAGGCAGCGCAAGAGGATTTTGAAAAAACCATGCTGATCCGCCCGGACATGCCGCGAAAAGCCGCCGACAGAACCGAAGAAAATGCCTTGCAGCTTGATACGCAAGTCGGCATCATGGGAGGCCATGCTTCGCCACCGAGTGCCGCTCAGGCCATGAACCAGCGGGGGGCGTCCGAAACACCGGCAGCAGCGACCACCCCCCGGATACTTGCAACCGGCGTAATCCAGATCCTGACGGGAGCGAATGTCGGCAAGGAAATGGAGCTGACCAAGACATTGAGCACGCTGGGCAAGCCCGGCGTGCAGGTGGCGGTGATTACCCGCAGGCCGCATGGCTACTTCATCACCCATGTCGAAGGTGCGGTTTTCCCCTCCGTCAATGGCAAGCTGCTCGACGCCCAGGCACATCCGCTCAACGACCATGACATCATCGAACTGGCCGGCGTCAAGATGGAGTTTTTTCTCAAGACCTGACACAACCCCGATGTGACGATTGTGAGGCAGTTTTGAAGAAATACCTGTTGCGCTTCCTGCTCGGTTTCGCCATCCTGCTGCTGCTGCTCGGGCATGCGGCGAAGTACTACCAGATCGGCCTGGTCGACTACCTGGACGCCATTATCTATGACTCCAAGCTGCGCCTCACCATGCCGCAGGACGTCAATGAGCAGGTCGCCATCCTCGACATAGACGAGAAATCCCTGGCGGAAATCGGCCGTTGGCCGTGGCCGCGCAACCGTCTGGCGGTGCTGGTGGACAAGCTTTTCAACCACTACGGCATCCGTGTGCTCGGTTTTGATGTGGTCTTGGCCGAAGCGGACCGCAGTTCTGGATTGCATAGCCTCGAATCCCTGGCCGTGGGGGATTTGAAGGACAACAATGCGTTTCAGGGATCACTCAAGCTGTTGAAGCCGCAACTCGACTATGACGCGCGTTTTGCCGAGGCCCTGCGCGGAAAACCGGTGGTACTCGGCTATTACCTGTCGAACAGCGGCGCCAGCAGCGGGGCCCTGCCGCCGCCGGTATTGCCGGCCGGCACATTTTCCGATCGTGATATTGCCATCTTCCATTGGGAGAGCTATGGCGGGAACCTGGCCGAGTTTCAGAAAAATGCCGCCGGTGGCGGTCATATGAATCCAGTAGTGGACTTCGACGGCATCATCCGCCGGGTACCCATGCTTGTCGAGCATCGGGGGGCGTATTACGAATCCCTGTCGCTGGCGATGGTGCGCGCCTACCGGAACTATCAGGTGGTGCCGGGATATCCGAGTGACCCGGTTTCCTCAAAAGAGACCTATGGGAAAATGGAGTGGTTCGATCTGCTCTCCGCTCGTGGTGAGCCGCTGCGCATCCCGGTGGACGAAAACGTGGCCGCCTTGATCCCCTTCCGGGGCTATGAGAAGAGTTTTCCCTATTATTCGATTGCCGACGTGCTGGCCGACCGTATCCAGCCCGAACTTCTCAAGGGTCGACTGGTGCTGATCGGCACGTCCGCGCCGGGCCTGAGGGACCAGCGGGCGACGCCGGTAGGAGAGACTTATTCCGGGGTCGAGATGCACGCCAACATGGTTGCCGGCATGCTGGAAGGCAGTATCAAGGAGAAGCCGCCCTACGCCCTCGGCGTCGATATGCTGCTGTTGTTGATCGCCGGCGGAGTGATGGTATTCCTGTTGCCGCTGCTGTCTGCCTTGCGCGCCACTGTCGTGGCCCTGCTGGTATTGCTGTTTCTGCTCGGCGTAAACCTGAGCTTCTGGCAGTATGGGAAGTTCGTTGTGCCCTTGGCGGCAGAATTGTTGCTGGTGTTCTCGCTGTATGCCCTCAACATGTCCTGGGGCTATTTCGTCGAATCCCGCAGCAAGCGTCAGCTGACGGGACTTTTCGGCCAGTATGTGCCGCCCGAGCTGGTCGAGGAAATGAGCCGCGATCCGGAGAACTACAGCATGGCGGGGCGCAAGGCCGAACTGACGGTGCTTTTCTCCGATATCCGCGGCTTCACCACGATTTCCGAAGGGCTGGAGCCCGACCAGTTGGCAACCCTGATGAACGAGTACCTTGGCGCCATGACCGAAATCGTGCGTCATCATCGAGGCACGCTCGACAAGTATATCGGCGATGCCATCATGGCGTTCTGGGGTGCGCCGGTGGATGACGCCGAGCACGCAAAGCATGCTGTACTGACTGCCTTGGAAATGCAGCAGGCGTTGCCCGAGCTGAACAGGAAGCTTGCGTCCAAGGGATGGCCCGAGCTGAAAATCGGTGTCGGTGTGAATAGCGGCGCAATGACGGTGGGCGACATGGGCTCGCCAGTACGCCAGTCCTATACTGTGCTGGGCGATGCGGTGAACCTGGGATCGCGACTGGAGGGAATCACCAAGCAGTATGGCGTCGGGATCATCGCCGGCGAGGCCACTTACGAGCAATTGAAGTCGTCATTCGTGTTCAGGGAACTGGATCGGGTGCGTGTCAAGGGCAAGGCCGAGCCGATCGGAATTTACCAGCCTGTCGGCATGGCCGGCGAGGTCGACCAGGAAGCCCTGCAAGAGTTGGCGCTCTGGAATGAGGCTTTGCGCTATTATCGGCGCCAGGAGTGGGAGCCGGCGGTAGCCGCGCTGCACAAGCTGTCGCGCCTGGCGCCCTGCTATCTCTATGAACTCTATGCGAAGCGCATCGAGGTTTACCGTGAGAAACCGCCCGGCGAAGGCTGGGATGGCGTCACCACATTTGAAACCAAATAACGACTTGCCATGAGAGTCCGCGTTCTCGGTTGCAGTGGAGGCATCGGTGGTCGACAGGTGCGCACAACATCGATGCTGGTTGACGACGACATTCTGATTGACGCAGGCACCGGCGTCGGCGATTTGTCGCTCATGGAATTGGCGCAGATCGACCACGTTTTCATCACCCACTCCCATCTCGATCATGTCGCCTGCCTGCCGTTCATTGTCGATACCGTGGGAGACATGCGCGGCAGCGATAAACCGCTTACGGTGTATTCCCAGCAAGCGACCATCGACATATTGCGCAATCATGTTTTCAACTGGTCGGTGTGGCCCGATTTCACGGAAATTCCCAACCCAGAGCATCCCTACCTGCGTTTTGAGGCGATCGGACCCGGGCAGGAAAAGAAATTCGGCTGGCGCAGCATAACCGCGCTGCCGGCCAACCATACGGTGCCTGCCGTGGGCTACCATCTTGACTCGGGAAACGCCAGCCTGGTTTTTTCAGGCGACACCACCATTTGCGACGACTTCTGGCATGCGACCAACAAGATCGGCAATCTACGCTACCTGATCATGGAGACGGCCTTTTCCAATCGCGAGAAAAAACTCGCGATCATGTCCAAGCATCTTTGCCCGAGCATGCTGGCCAAGGAACTGGAGAAACTTCAGCGTAGCGCGGAACTATTCATAACGCATCTCAAGCCAGGCCAGGTTGAACTTACCATGCATGAGCTGGAGGAGTGCATAGGCGAGTTTCATCCACGCCTGTTGCAGAACAGCCATGTGTTCGAATTTTGAAATGCAGATGAGCGATCCGGAATCGATCGGTATGGATATGCTGCGGCAACTGCAGCCTTTTGCGGCGCTGGATTCGCAGAGATTGCACGAACTGGCCCCCCTGTGCCGGCGCGAACCGCTGGAACGCGGGACCGATCCCTCGCGCCAAGAGAAGTGGCGCGGCCATTCGATCTATCTGGTCAAGGGGGAGTTGAATTTGACCTTTGCCGATGGCAGCACCATCGTGCTGGTCGGCGGCAGCGGGGAAGCCGCCCATCCGATCGGTAAATTCGGGCTTGCACCGGTTTCAACCAAGGCGATTACCGATATCGAATTGTTGGTTGTCGAGGAGGATCTGCTCGATATCATGCTGACCTGGGACCAGTTGGCGCTTTACAAGAAGACGCCGGGACAGGCAGGGGGAATCAGGGAAGGAGAGGAAAATGGTGGCGCCAACAGTACCGACTGGCGTAAGATGTCGGGATTGTTTGCGGCGCATAATTTGACGCGTGGAATATTCGCCGCGCTGCCGCCGGCGCATATTGACCAGTTGCTCCAGCGCTTCCGGCGCATCGATGTGCGGCGCGGTGATAAGGTGGTGCTGCAGGGCGAAACGGGGGACTACTATTATTTGATTGAAACCGGCCGCTGCCAGGTGACGCGCATGGTTGGCGGGGCTTCGATGACGTTGGCGGATCTCCAGCCCGGCGACGAATTC
>CAYHXK010000218.1:739-5012 GCA_964360125.1 uncultured Sterolibacterium sp. | reverse complement strand
CTCTCGGCGGCCGCGCTTGCACCGAGTGCCTTGAGAGCCCCGTCCAGATCATGGGAATCGAATGCGGATTTGTTCCATTCGGCCGCCAGTACTTGGCCAGGCTTCAGCACGCCAGTAGCGAGCGCGACGGTGAGTACACCGCTGGCACTGGCGCCTTTCAAAATTGTTCTACGCAACATGTCCATCAATAAGTCCTCCGAAGGGGGTTGGTCATTAATTTATTTTCAAAAAATTTTTGCCTAAATATTATGGCTTGGTTGCTCATTCTGACATTTCCAATTGGCAACGCAACTTAATATTCCGATAGGGGAATAAGTCTTGCTGATTTTAGGAAGTACTAATATGTCAGGTACTTCAGTTGTCCGCGGTCCAGTGACCCGACTTGCCGCCGGTCTTTTCAACTAGGCGAATATTGTCGATGCGCATGCCGCGGTCTACCGCCTTGCACATATCATAGATGGTCAGCAAGCAGATACTCACCGCTGTCAGCGCCTCCATTTCGACGCCGGTGCGGCCAACAGTCTCGGTGGTTACTGCACAGCCGATGCTGTGGTGTTCACTGTCGATGGTGAATTCAACCCCTACCCGTGTCAGAGCCAGAGGGTGGCATAAAGGAATCAGCTCGGCGGTGTGCTTGGAGGCCTGGATAGCGGCTACCCGCGCAATACCCAGCACGTCGCCCTTACTCGCACTGCCTGCCTGGATCAGCGTCAGAGTGGCCGGTTGCATCGAGATGCTGCCGGTGGCGCGTGCGATGCGTCGGGTCTCGTTTTTTTCACCGACGTCCACCATGTGCGCCTGACCGGCTGAGTCAAAGTGTGTCAATGACGAATTCATTTCTCGTTTTCCTGTCGCCGCTAGGGTTGGTGTGAGGCTGGATGTGACGGGGTATCGGCATTCGTAGCAAGTCGGGAGTGTAGCCGTGGCGGCTTAAGGTTTCAATCGACCAAAGGTGAAATTCGAGTGAAGGGAACGATCGTCCGAAACAGCTATCATAAGCACCATGCGAATTAGAGTATTGCTGTTGTTGCTGTGCATGCCCCCGGCCGTGGTAGCCGATGGCTTGCCCGATTTGGGTGAGGTTTCCCAGGCCATTTTCTCGCCTGCGATGGAAAAACGCGTCGGCGAGTCCATTATGCGGGATATCCGTTTGCACGAGCCAACTTATGTCGGCGATCCCGAAATCAATGCTTATTTCAATCGACTGGGGGCGCGTCTGGTGGCGCAGAGCGCTGAAGCTCGTCAGGATTTCCAGTTTTTCGTGTTGCGCGACGCCACGCTCAATGCTTTCGCCATGCCCGGCGGATATATTGGCGTGCATACCGGCCTGATTATGGCTTCGCAATCCGAATCGGAACTGGCCTCGGTACTGGCCCACGAAATTTCACACGTCACCCAACATCACCTCGCCCGGCAGTTGGGCGCTCAAAGCCAGGCGCAGTTGCCGATATTGCTGTCCCTGGCGGTAGCGATTTTGGCCGCGCGCAGTAACGCCGATATTGCACAAGGGGCATTGCTGGCCGGTCAGGCTGCCGGAATCCAGAACCAGCTTAACTATTCAAGGGATTTCGAGCGCGAGGCAGACCGGCTAGGTCTTGAGTTGCTTGAACGCGCCGGCTTCGACGTTCGCGGCATGGCGAGCTTCTTCGAACGCCTGCAGAAATACGGTCGGCTATACGAAAACAACGCGCCGGGATATCTGCGCACCCATCCACTGACTACCGAACGCATCGCCGACATGGAGAACCGCATCCAGCCGCGACCCTATCGGCAAGTGTCGGATTCACTCGAGTACCTCCTGGTGCGAGCCAAGCTCAAGGCTGGGGAGGGAACACCGCAGGATGGATTGGCCGATTTCGAGTCGCAATTGCGCGAGCACAAGTTTTCCAGTGAAATTGCCACGCGTTATGGCCTTGCCATCGCCCATTTGCGCGTCGGCAATTTTTCCGCCGCCCAGCAGCAAATGATGGAGTTGCGCCGCCTCAAGGCAAATTCGGCGATGATCGAATCGCTCGATGCAGAACTGCTGAAGCGTCAGAATGACCTGGCCGGCGCGCTCAACATACTGCGACCGGCGCTCGCACGATTTCCACAGGAACGCGGACTCGCCTATGCGCTGGTTGAAACTCTGCTTGACGACAGTCAACCGCAAGCGGCACTGAGAGCAACCCTGGAGGATTTGCAAGTGTACCCGACCGATGCCCACATGCAGGGATTGCAGGCCCGGATATATGCCGTGATGGGCAAACGCCTGCAGCAGCATCGTGCTCAAGCCGAGGTATACATTTTGCAGGGGCAGTTGCTGGAGGCGATCAGCCAGTTGCAAATGGCGCAAAAGGCCAGCGATGGAGACTTCTACGAGCATTCGCAGGTCGATGCCCGGCTGCGTGAAATCAAGCTGCGTCAAGCTGAAGAAGTCAAGGAAAAAAGGCGTTAGTCATTTCCCCATCATTTCGGATCACCTTTCCGCATGAACATTTTGATAATCCTTTTTCCTCATCTTGGGTGATTTTACCTTTAAGGCTCCCAGGGGAATCGTCGGTCTCCCAGCTGTTTCCATGGTTCAAGCGCACTATCCAAGCGAGCCGCTAGAATGAGCGTGAATCCAGTGCCGCTGCGATGACTCCGTGTCGGACTAGGATCTGCGGCAAGCTTGATTCAGGCAGGTAGAACAGGCTGCTTTTGATCTGGATCAAGTAAACCGACCAGCTGATTCGCCGCGTTTATTTTCCAATAAACAAATAGGATTAGTCACTCCTCGCCGAAATGCTAATCTTCATACTCTAACAATAAACATTGATGAGGGGATCCAAGATGGCGCTGGTCAAACCGCATGGTGGTGGCGATCTTAAGCCTTTGCTACTGGAAGGCGAAGCACTAAAAGCAGAGTTGACGCGCGCCCAGAAACTACCCAAGCTCACTGTCAGTTCCCGGGAAAAAGGCGACATTATCATGCTTGGCATCGGTGGCTTCACGCCGCTCGATGGTTTCATGACGCATGGTGACTGGGAAGGCGTGTGCGACGGCATGAAAATGGCCAACGGTTTGTTCTGGCCGATCCCGATCACCTTGTCCGCCGGCAAAGTCATCGCCGACGGCATCAAGACCGGATCCGAAATTGCCCTCGTCGATTCGGAAAATGGCGAGATCCTCGCCACCATGAAGGTGACCGAGAAGTATGCCATCGATAAGTCGCATGAATGCGCGATGGTATATAAAACCACCGATCTGGAGCATCCCGGTGTCAAGATGGTGATGGAGCAGGGTGACATCAATCTCGCCGGCCCGCTGAAGGTGCTATCGCAAGGCGGTTTCCCGGAGAAGTATGGCGACCAGTTCATGTCTCCCAAGCAGACCCGGCAGTTGTTCGAGTCCTACGGTTGGAACAAGGTCGCCGCTTTCCAGACGCGCAATCCGATGCACCGTTCGCACGAGTATCTCGCCAAGGTGGCGATCGAGGTCTGCGATGGAGTGCTGATCCACTCGCTGCTCGGCAATCTCAAGCCCGGCGACATTCCCGCGGATGTCCGCAGTGAAGCCATTGGCGTGCTGACGGACAAATATTTCGTTGGCAAGACCGTGGTACAGGCAGGTTACCCGCTCGACATGCGCTATGCGGGCCCGCGTGAAGCATTGCTCCATGCCCTGTTCCGTCAGAACTACGGTTGTTCTCACCAGATCGTCGGTCGCGACCATGCCGGCGTGGGGAGCTATTACGGGCCTTTCGATGCGCACCATATATTCGATCAGCTTCCCAAAGATGCTTTGGAAACGCAGGCGCTCAAGATCGACTGGACTTTCTGGTGCTTCAAGTGCGGCGGCATGGCCTCGGCGCGTACCTGTCCTCACGCAGATGGCGACCGACTGTTGCTTTCCGGCACCAAGCTGCGCAAGCTGCTCTCCGAAGGATCGGAAGTGCCGGCGGAATTCAGTCGTCCCGAAGTACTGGAGGTCCTGCGGGCTTATTATGCCGGCCTGGATGTTTCGCAAAAGGTTGAAGTTAAGCTAAGCGGACATTCTGCTCGCTGATATATGTCCGTCTTTCGTATATGACGGGATTTTTCGTTTGTCGTTTCGTAGTTATTGACTAGAGGAGTAATAAGCAATGCCAACCTTTGTACGCACTGAAAAATGCGACGGTTGCAAGGGCCAGGACAAGACCGCTTGCATGTATATCTGCCCTCACGCCCTGATGATGCTGGACAAGGACGGCTCTCAGACCGGCCACGCGATGAAGGCCTGGAACCAGGAACCGGAACAATGCTGGGAGTGC
>CAYHXK010000218.1:0-729 GCA_964360125.1 uncultured Sterolibacterium sp. | reverse complement strand
TCGGTACAGCCCTTGCGCGGTTCCGATTCGATCATGTGGACCATCAAGTTCAGGAACGGCAACATGAAGCGTTTCAAGTTCCCGATCCGCACGACCTCGGAAGGTTCCATAGACCCGTTCGGCGGCAAGCCGATGCCGAAGATGGCCGATCTCACCACGCCCGGGATGTTCACGGGAACCATGATGGGCGGCTACCGAGCAGGCAACCCTGCCGAACTTATCCGCCGCAAATAAGAGCGCGGCAGAACAACTCTGAACAACTCACAAACTAGGGTGAATGCTATGTCTGAAGGAACTTTCGGTAATCCCAAGATTGTCCAGGAGGAACTCGATATCCTCCTGATCGGCGGTGGCATGGCCTGCTGCGGGGCCGCTTACGAAATCATGCGCTGGGCCGAGGCTGTCAAGGCCGAGAGCGGCACGGAACTCAAGATCAAGATGGTCGACAAGGCCGCCGTGGATCGCTCCGGCGCTGTCGCCCAGGGCTTGTCCGCAATCAACACTTATATCGGCCCGGATCTCGATCCCGCCGACTATGCCCGCATGGTCTCCAACGACCTGATGGGCATCACCCGCGACGACCTGGCCTACGACCTGGGCCGCAACGTCGACGACTCCGTGCACCTCTTCGAGGAGTGTGGCCTGCCGATCTGGAAAACCGACGCCGAAGGCGTGCGCCATGACGGCGCCGAGTCGCAGCGCGAGGTCCTGCCGGCCCTGAAGGACGGT
>CAYHXK010000217.1:0-5035 GCA_964360125.1 uncultured Sterolibacterium sp. | reverse complement strand
ACCAAGTTCATCATCGTCACCGACGACGACGTGAATATCCGCGACTGGAAGGAAGTGGTGTGGGCCATGACCACGCGCGTCGACGCGGCGCGCGACACGCTGATCGCGGAGAACACGCCGATCGACTACCTCGACTTCGCCTCGCCGGTCGCCGGCCTCGGCAGCAAGATGGGCATCGACGCCACCAACAAGTGGCCGGGCGAAACCGCGCGCGAATGGGGGCGGCCCATCGTCATGGATGACGACGTCAAGCGGCGCGTCGATGCGCTATGGGGTACGCTGGGTCTGTGAGGAGAACGCCATGAACGAGCCCGAAGTGATTCCTGTCGGCGACAACCTGGAGGGGCCGCGCGCCTGGTGCCATGTCATGTATGGCTTGCACACGCTCTCGGCGGTGAGCGGCATCCTGACTTCGGCGACCATCGTCGGCGCCTTCGTCTTCGGCTGGCCGTCGATCATCGCCATCGTCATCAACTACTTCAAGCGCAATGAAGTACGCGGCTCCTGGCTGGAGAGCCACTGGCGCTGGCAATGGCGCACCTTCTGGTTCGCGGCTTTGTGGCTGGTGGCGGCGGGAGTACTGGTGCTGAGCCTGATCGGCATTCCGGCGGCGATACTGGTGATCGTGTTTACCGGATGCTGGGTGCTCTATCGCGTCATTCGCGGCTGGCTGGTGTTGGCTAAGCGCAAACCACTGCCGGAATAAGCGCGCCGGGTTTCCGCATCACCTGCCCCTGGCGTACACCCAATCCAGCAGCGCATCCTGGGCGGGCTGCGCCGCGGCGGCGTTGGGATGGTTGACCAGGAAGACGACGATCTGCCATTTTCCGCCGCTGTCGAGCACGTAGCCGGCGATGCTCTTGACGCCTTCCAGCGAGCCGGTCTTGATGTGTGCCTGGGCGGCGATGCCGTTTTGTTGCAGGCGCTTTCTCATCGTTCCATCGACGCCGGAAAGCGGCAGCGAAGCGATCATCTCCGGCATCAGCGGGCTTTTCCAGGCGGCGGCCAGGAGGCGCGCCAGATTTTCGGCAGCGATGCGTTCCTGGCGCGACAGCCCGGAACCATTCTCCAGCACCAGTTCGGGGAAGCGCAGTTGTTTCTGCGCCAGCCAGGCGCGTATGGCCGCATCGGCATCGGCGGCGCGCGCCGGCGGAGTCCTCCCGGCGCTGCTCGCGGCGCCCGCGACGCTCAGGGATTGCGCGCCCAGGGTCAGAAACAACTGGCGCGCCATCACGTTGTTGCTGAACTTGTTGATGTCGCGTATCAGCTCCGCCAGCGGCGGCGATTCGATGCTGGCCAGCAGCCGCGCCTCGGCGGGCAACACGGCCTCGCGCAGGCCGCCGCTGAGGGTGCCGCCGAGTTCCTGCCAGAGCTGCCGAAATACGCCTTCGACGTATTGCGGATGCGACAGCACGCCGAGATTCCAGTTTTTTTCGCCGCAGGCCAGCGGGTAGCGGCCGGTCAGGATCAGGCGGGCATGGCCATCGGGATCGTTTTGTCGGGTCAGGTCGGCGCGCAGCTGTTCCTTCCAGTCGCCGCAGCTGCCGCTGGCAGGCTTGACGAGGTTGATGATGTCCAGGTTGGCAGGCCGAGGTTCGACCAGCACGGCGAGGGTTTTTTTCTCGGCATCGGCGACGAACTGCAAACGCAGCGACTTGAAGTTGAGCAGCAACGCATCCGGGCTGACGTTGTAGGGGCGCAGCGGCTGATTGTCGAAGGCTCCGGGTGCCGCGTCGCTCCCGTTGGCTTCGGCAGCCTCGAACAGGCTGCGGTCCAGCACCAGGTCGCCGCGGATGTCGCGCAGGCCGCGCGCGCGCAACTGGCGCAGCAGCAGCCAGAACTGCTCGAAAGTGAGCCTGGGATCGCCGCCGCCTTTGAGCAGCAGATCGCCTTCGAGCACCCCGTCGGCCAGCTTGCCGAGCATCCAGGCTTCGGTTTTCCAGGTGTAGGCCGGGCCGAGCAGTTCGAGTGCGGCGTAGGTGGTGAGCAGCTTCATCAGCGAAGCCGGATTCATGGCTTGAGCGGCATTTACGCTGACGCGCGGCAACACGGCTTCTGCCTGCTGCACCACCACGGCGACGCTGCCCTGGGGGATTGCGGCGGCCTTCAAGGCTTTTGCCACCGCCACCGGCAGGCGTTCCTCATACTGGGCATGCGCCGGATGTATGGCGCCGAGCCAGGCGAGTGCGGCAAACAGGACGAAGCTGCGAGGCAGAGTGGCTGGCAATAGTGAACTCCAGTGTTTCCCCGATTTTACGCGCCCGCCGTTTTGGCGTGTCGTCAATTGCCTATTGCAGCCTGAATATCACCGGCAGGATGAGTTCCCGCACCCCGTCCGCGGAGAGACGCTGCATCGCATAAACGGCCTCGGTCGCGGCACGATCCAGCAGCGGATGGCCGCTGCTGCCGGCGATGCGCGCTTCAAGCACGTCGCCGGCGGGACTCAGGGTCAGCAGCAGGCGCACTTCGCCTTGGAGCCCCCTGGCAATGGCTTCCGGCGGATAGAAACGATGTTCGGCGAGTTTTTGCCGTGCCGCTTGCCGAGACTCCAGCGCAGCGCCTTTGCGGGGCGTGCCGAGCGTGACGGAAGTATTGCGCGCTGTGCGCGGCCGGCCGGTCTGGCTCAAGGAATTCTTTAACAACGACTCCGTTTCGGGCAGCGGCGGCAGGCGCACTACCAATACAGGCGCCACCACAGGCCGCAAAGCCGGCGAAAATAAACGCAGAAGATCTCCGGATCCCAGCAGCGCTACATGGAGTAGCGCGGATACGGCAAGAGCCAGCAGGAATCCGCGGTGCGGCGAAGGATAGGGCAGTTGCTTGGCCATACTGGAGGATTTTTGCATTGCGGCTTTTAAATGACCAGCCATTCTGCTACAAGTGCAGCTGGAATTGGAATGACGGCGGGAGATGGGTAACATGAGACCAGCGGTGTGGCGCGTCTGCCGGGCAATCGGGCTGGCTGTCTGGCTGCTGGCCTGCAACAGCTGGGCCGCCCTGGCGGCACATCCCGATCCGGTGCGTTTCGGCGTGGCCGTCGAACTGGGCGATCTGGCCAGCGTCAGGGAATGGCTGGAGACTGGGCTGAGTCCGGATTTCATGGCCGACCGGGTCGGCAGCGGCCTGATGGTGGCGGCGTGGGAAGGCAATATCGCCATGATGGAATTGTTCCTGCAGCATGGCGCGCGCATCGACCTGAGCAATCGCCACGACGAACAGGCCCTGCAACTGGCCGCCTGGAGAGGCCACCTGGAGGCGGTCAAATGGCTGCTGGCGCATGGCGCCAGCGTCAATCGGCCTGGACAGCGCTGGAACGCGCTGCACTACGCGGCTTTCGCGGATCGCCGGGAGATCGCGCGGCTGCTTATCGAGCAGGGGGCCGACATCAATGCGCGCGCGCCGAACGGCTCGACGGCGCTGATGATGACGGCGCGGGAAGGGCGCGAGGAACTCGCCCGCCAGTTGCTGGAGGCCGGCGCGGATACGCGGGCCAGCAACGAGAATGGCGATTCCGCGTTGACCTGGGCGATGCGCCACAAGAATTTCAGGATCGCGCAGATGGTGTCCTCCACGGCGGAATTCGCCAAGGCGGCGCAAGCCGCCCCGGAAAGCTTTGGTGTAGCCGTCCGCTCCCAACCGGCCCCGCCGGAGATCGAGGAAATCCTGCGCCAGATACGCTTGGTGCAGGCAACCGGACGGCCGGCGGACGATTTGCGCAAGATGCTGTTCGAGGCGGTTGCCCGCTTCAAGCAAGGCAGCCAGAGAGTGGTCATCGACAAGGTCCGCCCCGGCAAAATCGCCAAACGCGGCAAGCTCAAGGCACTGGTGATTACCGCCAAACGCGGCCAGGGCAGGCAGGAAGGCGGAGAACGCGCCGAACTGGTGTTCGCCCCGAAGGAAGTCCCATTGGGTGACGCTCCGAAAAAAGTCGAAACATCACAAATGCCCACCGAAGTGCCGGATATTCTGGAGCGGATGGCGCGCGCACGCGCGGCGGGTAAGCCGGTGGAGGATTTGCGCAAGGCGCTCTTCGAGGCCGTCGCCCGCTTCAAGAAAGGGGGGGCGGATTCCCTCGATTGATTCAAGCTGGTGCGACGTGGGGAACCCAATCCTCACAAACTCATCCTGGCAGCGCGAAGCCCATTGCGGAGAGTTCGCATCAAAATCCACTTCCGTTTCAAACCGCAAAACTATAGTATCGAGCGACGGTAAAAGAAACTCTTGGCAAGCCTGAGCCTGGCTACATTCATGCAACCATACTCTGAACAGTTACGCACTTATGACTACCCATAGTTTTACCGGGCGTCTGGTCGCCGGGATACTTCTACTCAATCTCCTGGTCATGGGCCTGGCTGCTTTTGCCATCCGTGAGGACCGGCTGGAGCATCAGGGACGAGCTCGGATCACTGCCCAGAACCTTTCGCTGTTGCTGGAGCGCGATCTCAGCGCCGTATTCGACCGCTGCGAATTGGTCTTGCATACAGTGGTCGACATGATCGAGGAGCAGATTGCGACGGGAGCCATTCAACCGGTTCGTCTAGATGCGTTCTTAAAACTGCAACAGTCTCATTTGCCCGAGATCATTGGCCTGCGGGTGACAGATGAATCCGGCCTGGTCCGCTATGGCGAGGGCGTGCAATCGGGAACCCCTGTCGACCTGAGTGATCGCGAGCATTTCCTCCTGCAACGGGACAACCCGCAAGCCGGTCTTGTCATCGCCAAGCCCGTCAAGGCGAGGATCAGCCAGGAGTGGGTGATTCCGGTTTCCCGCCGCTTGAACCGGCCAAACGGCGATTTCGCGGGCGTTGCCTACGTCAATATTCCCGTCGCCTATTTCGTCAGGAAATTTTCCGCCTTGCAATTGGGTTCCCAGGGATTGGTCGCCTTGCGTTCGGCAGAGCATATTTCCATGGCGCGCTTCCCCGAGGCTCGGGAAGGCGGTGGCGTCGTCGGCCAGTTCGCGATTTCCGACCAGCTGCGCAGCCTGCTCAAGGATAACCCGAGCAGCGTCGCCTATGTCGCGCCATCGCCGTCC
>CAYHXK010000216.1:0-5056 GCA_964360125.1 uncultured Sterolibacterium sp. | reverse complement strand
CGAGGTGGATCAAGCCGATTTCGCCATCGCCATTGCACATGGCGATGACATTGCGGAAATCCGTGAGAAGAAATGGCCAGTTCCGCGTGACAACGTAATATTTGAGCTTGGGCTGTTCATGGGGCGCCTGGGGAGAGCCAGGGCCATTTTAATTGAGCCGAGGGAAGAAAAGGTCAAGCTCCCGAGCGACTTCGCCGGCGTAACAACCATAGGTTATCGATATGTGCCGGGTAAGGACGAGGCATCTCACATTGCACCAGCGGTTAATGTACTTCGCACCCATATTCAGACTCTGGGGCCGCAATAATTACCAAATTAATAGGGAAGCGGGATGGCTCTGAAAGATGACTTAACGTCCGAAGTAAAAACCGTTTTCAAAAGCGCCTGGGCGGAGACCACTGGGCGTGTGGTTCCAGCACCAAGCGATGTCGGACTGGGTAACAAAGCGACATTACTGGAACAGGCGGTCGTGTTCTATGCGGATCTCGATGGCTCAACCAACATGGTGGATACGAAGAAGTGGCAATTTAGCGCAGAAATCTACAAGACATTCCTGCACTGCGCAGCAAAGATCGTAAGGGCTGAGAGTGGGGATATTACTGCCTATGACGGCGACCGAATCATGGCCATCTTCATTGGCGACAACAAGCATGATCGGGCGGCACGCGCTGCTCTGAAACTACGCTGGTCCGTTTTAAATATCATCCAACCTGCTATGAATGAAACATACACAACAGACTTCGTAATTGCACACACAGTCGGTATCGACGTAAGTGATCTACGTGCGGTCCGCACCGGTGTGCGAGGTGACAATGATCTTGTGTGGGTTGGGCGGGCGGCAAACTACGCAGCAAAGTTGACGACCCTCAGCAGTGATTACCCGACATGGATTACCAAAGCAGTCTACGACGGCCTGTCTTCATCCTTAAAAACTTCAAGCTCGAAGTCTATGTGGGAAGCGCGGACTTGGACGGCTATGGGTAATATGTCAATCTACCGCTCCAACTGGAGCTGGCCGATCTCCTAACCAAGTGGATTGTCGGCATAGGCAATGACGCTGCTCGAACCGATCAAAGAAGGGAAATCCTTCTTTACAGCCTGAAAGGGGCCGTTTACGAACCACGAAGCGATATGGTCATGATGACATTGATTAGTGGGAAGCAAAAACGGCAAATATGAAGACAGCCCTTCTACTTGGCGCCGGGTTTTCGTACGACCTGGGAATGCCAGTCTCCAGTGAAATGACTGACGTCTTCCTCGGCATGTTCAATGAGGTAAACATCACTAACCTCTCGACGACTATGTCGCGCCAAGAGCCGTTTGGCGACGATCGGCCGATCAATAGCAAGGCGATTGAAGAAGCGTTTTCGCTACTGCTGCAGTACAAGCGGGACAAGGGTACAAACTACGAGGAACTCCTGACAAAAATTCAGGAAAGAGCCGGACGATTTACCACCGGCCACTCCCAATCCGACAGGGATTCATACCACTTCGTATTCGGAGTCCTGTACGACATGATCCATACGATTCTGTCGCTGTATCAGGCCATCGCCTACGAAATGCTGTATCCAAAGAATGCGCAGTGGTTCTCCAAGCTCGACAATATTCTGTCGGATCAGGGGGAAACTTGGGTTATTTCGCTTAATCACGACCTGTTTTTCGAGTGCCTTGCGATCGATTTCGGTATTCCAATCACCTACGGGGCTACGAATCAGCGAGCTTTCCCAGTCAGCAATTTGGCAATGCATGACTGCATTACTTTTTCCAGTATCGATAGATCGGGCTACAACGCCAGTAGTCCCGGATTCATTCGCGGGCAGCAAGGAATTAATCTCGTGAAGTTGCACGGTAGCCTTACCGAGCACCAATACCTGGACAGTGAAGAAATCCTTAATCCAACTCTTCAGAGGAAATCATCGGGCGAATTGATCGGCGATTTTCACAGAATTCAGAATATGGGTTATTTCTATCAAGGGAGGCTAGTGCCGTCGGGTAGGGAGCGAGCCATAACCGGCCCGAATGGCGAACTGGACCTCATGAGCAAGGCTATCCTGACCGGCGGCCGCAAATACAGCACAGTCGCCAAGACAACAATGGGCGAAGAGAAGCTGGCGATTTTCGATGACATCCTGCGGCAGATCGATCAACTCACCATCATCGGCTATGGCTTTGGCGATCGACACGTTAACTTTCGTATACAGAATGAGATGGCACGTCGCGATGAGCTGGTCGTACACTTCGTCGATCCGCAACTCTCAAATATACCGGACTGTTTGAACCCTTTCGATTACGATTCGCGTGTCACTCACGCGCGATGCGGAGCGGCACATTGGCTTGATTACTGCAGCACGAAGCAATGGAATCTCGATCAGATGAACAGCCTTAAAGAAAATGCAGCGTTGCGCGACACCATTAGGCAGCAGGTTGAGGCGGCGGTGCTTCGCAGACCGAGGCCAGCATGAGAACTCGTACCCGTCTGGGAGTCCAGAATTCAATGAGTTCGAGTGCGGATAGTTGCAAACCCTAAAGCAGAACAAAAACCAGATAACGGCTGCACGACAAAAACACGACGAGGAGCGGGAGCAGGAGCGGCGAGCGAGAGTACGAGGAAACTGTTGCATCGGCCAATCGCTACCGAAGTTTGCAGGGCTGACCTTCGCGCGAATCGTTTCCGAACGACTGCTTACCGCTCCACAACGGACCTAATTCACTCAGACTGCCAACGGCAGCAATGGCACCGAACATGAGACGTTCGCCTAGATCACTTCATCCGCTGTAAGCGTTTGAAATAGGATTCACGAACTTCCCAAATATGGTCTGGGATGCCTTTGGGGCCAGGGTGCACCCCCATCCAACCTTTCTCCCATAGATCGAAGCACGCGCGTGCTTGAAATTTCTTCCGAAAGAGGAAGGGCTCCAACATCAAGAGCGCGCCAATCACATGGCGGCCATCGACAATGAGTGAGTAGATCGGCCGGTTTTGTGCCGTGTTCCATTTCACTTGAGCGATATTGCTACGCACACCGAGGATTTTTTGCAGACGCTGCAAGCTGGCGAGATCGTTCTGTGCGACTTGCAGTCGGAAGCGAAAACAAGCGCGGCGGGATGGATCCTTGTAGGTTTGCCGCACGGCGCTAATGCAACCTTCGCCATCCACAAAGCCGGCTGACCAAGCCAAGTCAGCAATGCGAGCCGGGGATTCCTCCAGTGCGTCTTGGATGCTTTGGCGCGACAGCGTGCTGGAATGGCTCTTCTTGGTATTGCTAGGCGTCATGTGATACTCCCTTTTCAAAAGTAAATAGATCAACCACTACCGACAAAACCCGATGCGCTTTTTTTCATCAGTTATTGGGAAAGCAATATCGCCAGGTGTGATACGCAGAAATCGCCCGCGCCGTGAACGCTTGGCACAAGCGCCCATGGCCTCCTCGATGACAAGACCAACCGCACGTGGTGTGAGATCCAGAAGCAGTTCAATGATTGCCTGGTCGAGCTTCCGTGCGAACAAGTCGCCGTTCGTCACTGAATCGCGCTTCTCCCCGTAGACTGAATTAATCACGGCAGTCATCTGCGTGCGGCTAGGTTTGGGCACAACAATTCGCCGGAAGCGGGAAAGCAATGAGGCTGGGATGGCGAGCGGTTCATTGGCCGTAGCAACCCAATTGATCCAACGCATATCTGCAGGCAGGCGAATTGCCGTATCTTCGAAATGCTGCGCCGAATGACGCTCGAGCAAGATGTGAAAGGGCGCATGCGGATCGCCACCACTGCCGCCTCGACCACACTTGTCGAATTCATCGAGCAGCAATAGAGGGTTCGCATGCCTGGCGGCCGATACATATTCAAACACGCGGCCCGGATTGCCGCTGCTCCAGCCGACATCGAGCCCAGAAATCGTAAATGCCTCTGTGAGACCAGACATCTGAATTTCGCCATAAAACAAGCCGATTTCCTTACTCAGTGCTTTGCTGAACGCCGTCTTTCCGACCCCGGGGTCGCCGAGTAGAAGCAATGGTGGAAACGAAACTGGCGTGTCCTGGCGTAGCAGCGCGAGTGCATAGCGCTTCTCCAAGAGATCGAGCACTTCGCTGAAATTTGGAAACTTCGAGCGCAGCTTCTTCCAACGTTGCGCCATATCAGCCGGGTAGGGGCGCAATGGATAAGGGCTGGCGAGATGTTGGTGTTGAAGCAGCAAATCACGCAGCCGGGTCTGTGTCTCGCCACGTTGCCGGGCCGTTACCGGGTTGGTCATCCGGCGCACGGCGACAGGGTCGAGCACATATATATGATTGGCAGGGCAGGGCGGCATAGCTGCTTCTGGTTCTGCACCCTGCTCCGGAGAGCTATCCGCAGTTGTTTCCTGATCATCTTTTACAGTGTCTTTGCACTCCGGCGTCTTCTCCGATTCCAAAGAATCCATCTTGAAGTCTTCTCCCGGCCACACTTTTGCACTACCATCCGACATAACAGCTTCCTTCCTAAACAGGCGGTTTGTCATTCTGAATGGCACTCTAGCCGGTTAAATAACAGTTGTAAAGTCTTTTTGTGTTCTTGACGGTTGTTACGCTATTCAAAGTGGCGTTTCGTCTTTTGGAGTGTCTAAATGATTAAGTGCCACCTGTCCCGCCTAATGGGCGAGCACAAGATGAAAATTGCCGACGTGGCGAAGGCTACTGACTTGAATCGAAACACGATTGCCTTGCTCTACCACGAGAAAGCAGAGCGCGTAGACCTGATCGCTATTGAAAAGATATGCCGCCTATTCGAATGCGAAGTAGGGGATCTATTGGAAATAGTGGAAGGACCGCCTGGCCCAGCAGGCAAGGAGTAAAGGGAGTTTTTAGAAAACGATATCCTGAAGCATGGGCCAGAAGTAGAAGTCTTAGAACCGCAGGTATTACGTGAAATTGTGGTGGATATACTTGGTATATCTTAGGCGAACGACAGCGAGTAGCTCACCCTGTGAGCTCGTCTTACCGCATCATCTATTTGAATATTGGATTGACCCTCAGAAAACATAATTATGGAAAACCAATTTTTCGAGAAACCAATCCTC
>CAYHXK010000215.1:0-5061 GCA_964360125.1 uncultured Sterolibacterium sp. | reverse complement strand
CCACTAAGGCGGGTCGTGCTTGTGCCCCGCGGGTGCTAGAATGGGCTTCGGCGGCATGTGCCGCCGAAGCCCAACCGAAAGGAGAGAAGGCCATGTGCCGGATCTTCATCAGTGCCGACCCCGACCTGTACCGCTCCCGCTCCCGCTCGCTGCGCCTGCACGGCGTGGCCACCAGCATCCGCCTGGAAAACCTGTTCTGGAAAATCCTGGAAGAGATCGGCGCACGCGACGGCATGAGCGTCGGCCAGCTCATCACGCGGCTCTACGACGAATTGGCGGAAGCGGGCGGCGACGGCGCCAACTTCACGTCCTTCCTACGCGTCTGCTGCGGCCGCTATCTGGCCTTGCAGGTAGCGGGAGGCATTCCCACCGACCGCGGCATTCCGATCCGCTCGCTCGACCCGGAATTCGTGCTGGCCTGCGAAGTGCCGAAAAGTACACCCTACACCCCGGCAACGGCAGCCGAGGGATCGCGCGACAGCCCCGCGACCTGATCGGACAGGACAGCGAAATCCGATAGTGACATAATGTCCGTTCTTTCATGGACAGCCATCATCATGAATCTACCCGCTCCGGAAATTTTCAAGGCGTATGACATCCGCGGCATCGTCGGCAAGACCTTGACGCCCGAGGCGGTGCGCACCATCGGTCATGCACTCGGATCGGAAGCCCATGCGCGCGGGCAACGCACCATCGCCGTCGGACGCGACGGCCGCCTGTCCGGCCCCGAACTGGCGGCTGCGCTGGCCGAGGGCCTGAATAGCGCCGGCATCGACGTGGTGGATATCGGTTGCGTGCCGACGCCCTTGTCCTACTTCGCCGCCTACCAGCTCGGCACCGATAGCGCGGTATCGGTGACCGGCAGCCACAATCCTCCCGACTACAACGGCCTGAAGATGGTGCTGGGCGGCGAAACCCTGTTCGGTCCGCAAATCCAGGCTTTGCGCAGCCGCATCGAGCGCGGCGATCTGATCCACCCGGAGAAAAAGGGCAAGCTCAAAAAGGCCGATGTGCGCGGCGCCTACCTCGAGCGGATCGTCAACGACGTGAAGATCGCGCGGCCGATGAAAGTCGTCGTCGATTGCGGCAACGGCGTCGCCGGCGAACTGGCGCCCAAGCTCCTGCGTCGCATGGGCTGCGAGGTGGTGCCGCTATTCTGCGAGATCGACGGCAGCTTCCCGAATCATCATCCCGACCCGTCCAAGCCGGAGAATCTGCGCGACGTGATCCGCGCGCTGCGGGAAACCGACGCCGAACTGGGCCTGGCTTTCGACGGCGACGGCGACCGCCTCGGCGTCGTCACCAAGGACGGCGAAATCATTTATCCGGACCGCCAGTTGATGCTGTTTGCCGCCGATGTGCTGACACGCAATCCCGGCGCGCAAATCATCTTCGATGTGAAATGCACGCGCAATCTGGCGCTTTCCATCCGCCGCCAGGGCGGGCAACCGGTGATGTGGAACACCGGCCATGCCTACATCAAGGCCAAGCTCAAGCAGACCGGTGCGCCGCTGGCCGGCGAGATGAGCGGCCACATGTTCTTCAAGGAGCGCTGGTACGGCTTCGACGACGGCCTCTATGCCGCCGCCCGCCTGCTCGAAATCGTCTCGCGCTGGCCCGACGCCAACTGGCCGCTGAAGCACCTGCCGAACGCCCTGTCGACGCCGGAACTCAACCTCAGGATGCGCGAAGGCGAGCCGCATGCGCTGATCGAAATCCTCCAGGCCCGCGCCGCGGAGCTTTTCCCCGGCGCCCAGGAATTGATCCGCATCGACGGCGTGCGCGCCGAATATGCCGACGGCTTCGGTCTGGCGCGCGCCTCGAATACCACTCCGGTGGTGGTGCTGCGCTTCGAAGCCGACTCCGCCGCCGCGCTGGCGCGCATCCAGGGCGAGTTCAAGCGCGCCCTGCAATCAGCCTGGCCCGGTCTCGAAGTCGCATACTGATTGATGATGGAGGAAATCACCAGTGAAGAAATTTTCATCGGCCGCCAGCCGATCATGGACCGCGACCATCAGTTGTACGCCTACGAACTATTGTTCAGGAGCAGCCGGGGGAAAAACTCCGCCGAGATCAGCGACAGCCTGAGCGCCACCATCGACGTAATCACTCATGCCTTCGTAGACCTGGGCATCGAGGCCGCTCTTGGCCCGTACAAGGGCTTCATCAACTGCGACGAGGAACTTCTGAGTTCGGACATGCTTGAGGCATTGCCCTCGGAAAAGATCGTCCTCGAAGTTCTGGAGACCGTCGAGATCACGCCCGCCATCATCGAACGCTGCGCCGAGTTGAAAGCACGCGGCTTCACCATCGCCCTGGACGACTTCGTAAAATACGAGGATCGCTTCCGACCGCTGCTTGATCTTGTTGAAATCGTCAAAGTCGACATCCTGCCATTGGACCAAACCGCCTTGTTGGCGGCAACACAGGCGCTCAAGCAATGGCCGCTGACATTGCTGGCTGAAAAGGTCGATTCGCCCGAACAGGCGAAATTCTGCCATGGCCTTGACTATGCGCTGTTCCAGGGCTATTACTTCGCCAAACCGACGATCATTTCCGGCAGAAAACTCAATCCCTCGCAGCTCTCGATGATGCAACTGCTCGGCCTGGTGCTGGGCGACGCGGAGATTCCCGCAATCGAGAAGGTCCTCAAGCGTGAGCCCGGCCTGACCATGAACCTGATGCGGCTGACCAACTCGGCCGCCACCGGCGCGCGCATCAAGGTGACCTCGATGCGTCACGCCATCACCGTGCTCGGTCGACGCCAGTTGCTGCGCTGGCTGCAACTCCTGCTGTTTACCAATCCTGCCGGCGGCGGCAACAATGTCGCCAGCCCGTTGTTGCAGCTGGCCGCCACGCGCGGCAAGATGCTGGAACTGATGGCCGTCAAGCTGCATCCCGGCAATCACTCATTCGAGGATCACGCTTTCATGAGCGGCATCATGTCGCTGATGCCGGCATTGATGAGCTTGCCGATGGAAAAGGTCCTGAGCACGGTAAACTTCGGCGATGACGTGCGGGAAGCGCTGGAATCGCGCGGCGGCATGCTGGGCGCCATGCTCAGCCTGGTCGAGGCGCTGGAAGGCAACGACGTCGGGCTGTGCCGAGAGCTGACCGAAAAACTCCCGGGCATCGATGCGCCAATGGTCAATGCCTGCCTCACCCAGGCATTCGCCTGGTCCAGCAATATCGGCAAGGAAACCACTGAATGAAGTTGTCGTTTCGGGACGCAGTCACAGCTTAGACTCACGCGGACGGCATCCCCCTCGCCTTCAGCCAGTCGGCCACCGCCAGGCCGGTAGCGGATTCCCAGGGACGCAGCTTGCCCGCTTCGATCAGCCGGAATTCGGCCAGTTCCTCGTTAAGGCGAATCTCGCCACTTGCCTCAACGTGGTAAACGATCAGGATTTCGTGCTTGCGCTGGAACGGATACACGCCGATCAGCGCCACCGCGCGCGTATCGAGACTGAGCTCTTCCTTGACCTCGCGCACTACGGCCTGCTCGGGAGCTTCGTCGCGCTCGAGAAAACCGGTGATCAGGCCGAACATTTTCTCCGGCCAGGCATGATTGCGCGCCAGGACGATCATGCCATCGCGCTCGACCAGCGCCGCCACCACCGGCGCCGGGTTGTCCCAATGCACGTAGCCGCATTCGCCGGCTCGGCAAGCACGCCGCGGCAGGCCACCCAGCTCAAGTGTCGCGAGCGGCGCGGCGCAACGTGGGCAGAAATTAAAGTCGCTGCCGGGCCGCCCCTGGGGGCCGAATTTGTTTCCGGGCTCCAAGACGAGTCCTTGTTCGAACTGCGAGCGATGCGAGCCGCCGTCACCCCCTCCTTGGGGGCGTAGCCAGGAATTCGCGGAACACTGTTCCGCGCCGCCGGAGCCGGACGGCGATGCAGCGCCGTCCGTGGGCCGGGGGCTGGGGGGCAGGCGGTTAAAGTCGCTGCTCAACCCAGGCTTTCACCGCCGCCAGCGCGGCGGCGAGATGTTCCGGCTGGGTGCCGCCGGCCTGGGCCATGTCGGGACGCCCGCCGCCCTTGCCGCCGACCTGCAAGGCCACCGCGTTAACCAGTTCGCCGGCTTTCACCTTGCCCGTCAGGTCGGATGTCACGCCGGCGATCAATGCCACTTTGCCGTCAACCACGCTGCCCAGCACGATCACTGCGCTCCGCAGCTTGTCCTTGAGCTTGTCCAGCGTCTCGCGCAAGGCCGGAACATCTGCGCCTTGCAGTTGCGCGGCGAGCACCTTGATCCCCTTCACGTCGGCCGCTTGGCCGACGAGGTCCTCGCCCTGCGTCGCTGCGAGCCTGGATTTCAGCCGTGCCAGCTCCTTCTCCAGAGTTTTCACGCCGTCGAGTATCTGGGTCACGCGCGCAGCCGCCAATTGCGGCTGGGTCTTGATTTGCGCCGCCACCTCGTCAAGCTGCGCCAACTGCGTCTGCACATGGCTCAGCGCGGCTTCGCCGGTGACCGCCTCGACGCGGCGGATGCCGGCGGCCACGCCGCCTTCGGCGACGATCTTGAACAGGCCGATGTCGCCGGTGCGCTTGACGTGGGTGCCGCCGCACAGCTCGGTGGAATATTCGCCCATGCCGATGACGCGCACCTCGTCGCCGTATTTTTCGCCGAACAGCGCCATGGCGCCGGCCTTGATCGCCGCGTCGTAATGCATGTTGCGGCTGGTCACCTCGACATTGCGCTGGATCTCCCGATTCACCAGCGTCTCGATGCGGGCAATTTCGCCGGCAGTAAGCGGCTGCGGCTGCGAAAAATCGAAGCGGGTGCGCTTGGCATCGACCAGCGAGCCTTTCTGCTGCACATGTTTGCCGAGCACTTCGCGCAAAGCGGAATGCAGCAGGTGGGTGGCGGAGTGATTCCATGCCGTGCTGTTGCGCGCGCCGGCATTCACCCGCGCCGTCACCCGCTCGCCGACCGCCAGTGCGCCGACCTTGAGCAGGCCTTGATGGCCGAACACGTCGGCCTGGATTTTCTGCGTGTCGTTCACCTCGAACAGCGTGGTGCACACTTGTGCCCCTTGTGCCCCAGAGGGTGCAGAGGGTG
>CAYHXK010000214.1:0-5075 GCA_964360125.1 uncultured Sterolibacterium sp. | reverse complement strand
CAGCCGGTGTTCAGCTTCAAGCTGCGCGGCGCCTACAACAAGATGGCGCATCTTTCCGCCGTTCAGCGCAAGCACGGCGTGATCACCGCCTCGGCCGGCAACCATGCCCAGGGCGTGGCGCTGGCGGCGCAGAAACTCGGTTGCCGGGCGGTCATCGTGATGCCGGTGACGACGCCGCGCATCAAGATCGAAGCGGTGCGCAACCGCGCCGCCGAGGTGGTGCTGGCCGGCGAGTCCTACGACGAAGCCTATGCCCATGCACTGTTGCTGGAGCACAAACACAAACTGACTTTCGTGCACCCCTACGACGATCCCGACGTGATTGCCGGACAGGGCACCATCGGCATGGAAATCCTGCGCCAGCATGCCGATCCGATCGCCGCGGTGTTCTGCTGCGTCGGCGGCGGCGGCCTGATCTCCGGCGTGGCGGCCTACATCAAGCGGCTGCGGCCGCAAACCAAAATCATCGGCGTCGAAGCCACGGATGCCGATGCCATGGACCGTTCGCTGAAGGCCGGCAAGCGCGTCAAGCTGGATAGCGTGGGCCTGTTCGCCGACGGCGCGGCAGTGAAACTGGTTGGCCAGGAGACTTTCCGGCTGTGCCGGGAATATGTCGATGAAATGGTGCTGGTGGATACCGACGCCATCTGCGCCGCGATCAAGGATGTGTTCGAGGATACCCGCTCGATTCTCGAACCGGCCGGCGCGCTGGCCATCGCCGGCGCCAAGCTTTACGCCGAGCGGCACAAGCTGAGGAACCAGACGCTGGTGGCGGTGGCTTCCGGCGCCAACATGAATTTCGACCGCTTGCGCTTCGTCGCCGAACGCGCCGAAGTCGGCGAAGCGCGCGAAGCCGTGCTGGCCGTCACCATCCCCGAGCAGCCGGGCAGCTTCAGGAAGTTCTGCACCCTGATCGGCGCACGCAACATCACCGAATTCAATTACCGTTTTTCCGATGCCAAGGAGGCTCATGTCTTCGCCGGCGTGCAGGTCGGCAGCCGCGCCGAGTCGCTGAAACTGGTGCAGTCGCTGAAGAAGCACGGGCTGTCCACGCTCGACCTGACCGACGACGAGATGGCCAAGCTGCACGTGCGCCATATGGTCGGCGGGCGTGCGCCGCAAGTGCGGGACGAACTGCTGTACCGCTTCGAGTTCCCGGAACGGCCCGGCGCATTGATGCGCTTCCTGGAAAGCATGAGCGCCGACTGGAATATCTCGCTGTTCCACTACCGCAACCATGGCGCCGACTACGCCAGGGTGCTGGTCGGAATGCAGGTTCCGCCCAAGGAAATGAAGGAATTCCGCGCCTTCCTCAAGAACCTAGGCTATCGCTGCTGG
The DNA here is from genome assembly GCA_964360125.1 of uncultured Sterolibacterium sp. Taxonomy (GTDB): domain Bacteria; phylum Pseudomonadota; class Gammaproteobacteria; order Burkholderiales; family Rhodocyclaceae; genus JACRAR01. The sequence goes on along the minus strand of CAYHXK010000214.1, from coordinate 3,737 downwards.
GACGAAAGCAAAAATCCGGCATATCAGCTATTCCTCGGATGAAGGAGGTGAACTATGGCTTCGATTTCGACAAAGTCATAGACCGGCGCGGCTCAGACTCGATCAAGTGGAACAAGTACGCCGCTGCCGACACCATCCCGCTGTGGGTGGCGGACATGGATTTTGCCGCGCCGCCGGCGGTGCTGGAGGCGTTGCAGCGGCGCATTGAACATGGCGTGTTCGGCTACGCCGAGCCGTGGCCGTCGCTGGTGGAGGCGGTGCTGACGCATCTGGCGAAGCAGTACCAGTGGCAGGTCGAAGCCGATTGGCTGGTGTGGCTGCCCGGTCTGGTGACCGGCCTCAATGTCGCCTGCCGCGCCGTCGGTGGACCGAATGACGCGGTATTCACCGCCACGCCGGTGTATCCGCCGTTTTTTTTGGCCCCGCGATATTCCCAGCGGCGAGTCGTGACCGCACCGCTCGCCCTGGTCGATGGCCGCTGGGAATGGGACGCGGCGGCGGTCGAGGCGGCTTTGGCGGCCGCGCCCGAGACCCGGTTGTTGCTGCTGTGCCATCCGCACAATCCGGTCGGACGCGTCTGGCGCGAGGAAGAATTACAGCGGGTTGCCGCGATCGCCGAACGCCACGACCTGGTCGTCTGTTCCGATGAAATTCACTGCGGCCTGATCCTCGATCCGCATCTCCGCCATCGGCCCATGGCCACCCTCTCGCCCGAGTGCGCCCGGCGCAGCATCACCCTGATGGCGCCGTCCAAGACTTTCAACATCCCCGGCCTCGGCTGCGCCTTTGCGGTGATTCCCGACGCAGCCCTGCGGCGCAGATTCCTGGCGGCTCAACAAGGTATCGTACCGCATGTGAATGTGCTCGGACTGGCGGCCACCGAGGCGGCCTACCGCCATGGCGGCGCCTGGCATGCGGCGCTGCTCGACACCCTGCGCGGCAACCGCGACCTGCTCGAGGCGCGGGTGGCGCAGCTGCCGGGCCTGGCCATGAGCCATGTCGAAGCAACCTACCTGGCCTGGATCGATGCGCGTCCACTGTGTCGCCTGCGCGGCATCGAAAATCCGCAGCGTTTCTTCGAACAGGCCGGTGTCGGCCTGTCCGATGGCGCCGATTTCGTTCCGGCTGGACGAGCCGGCACTGACCGGAGCGGCGCCAGCGGCTACCTCCGCCTCAATTTCGGCTGTCCGCGGTCGCTGCTGGAGTCCGCCCTGGAGCGCATGCACGCCGCGCTGGGGTGACGGCTAGTGCGCGCGCCTCACTCCAAAACTCAGACCGCCGCCTGGCGGAGCACCAGCGCCAGGAATTCATCCGCCGGCAAGGGGCGCGAGTACAGATAGCCCTGGATCTCGTCGCAGTCGAGGCTTTTCAGGAAATCAAATTGCTCGGTGGTCTCGACGCCCTCGGCGATCACTTTCAGCCGGAGCTGTTTTGCCATGCCGACGATGGCGCCGGCGATGGCGCAGTCGTCGGGATCGCCGGGGATTCCGGTAATGAAGGAGCGGTCAATCTTCAAGGTGTCGACGGGAAAACGCTTGAGATAGGACAGGCTGGAAAAACCGGTGCCAAAATCGTCGAGCGACAGCGCGATGCCCATTGCATGCAGTTCATTCATCATCGAAATGACGCTTTCGGTGTTGTGCATCAGCATGCTTTCGGTCAACTCCAGCTCCAGCCATGCCGGAGTCAAGCCGTGACGGCTCAGCAGGGCGCCGATCTTGCGCGGCAGATCCGGTGAAATTTGGCGCGCCGAGATATTCACGGCCAGCTTCAGCGGCGGCAAGCCGCCCAGCTCCCAGGCACGCGCCTGGGAGCTGGCCTCCTCCAGCACCCATGCGCCGATGCCGACCACCAACCCGGTGTCTTCGGCGACCGGGATGAACTCGCCGGGCGGCACCATGCCGCGATCGGGATGGTTCCAGCGCACCAGGGCCTCGGCGCCGATGATGCGTCCGGAAGCAAGGTTAACTTTAGGTTGGTAATGCAACATCAACTCGCCGCGCTCCAGGGCGCGACGCAGATCGGCTTCAATTTTCAGGCGGTCGAGAGCAGTCTGGTTCATCTCGGAGCTGAAGAAAGCGTAACCTCCCTGTGGTATCTGCTTTGCCCGATACATGGCTACGTCGGCATAACGCAACAAGGTCGGGGTATCCAGGCTGTCATCCGGAAAAACACTGATGCCGATACTGGCGCCGACGCGCAGTACGTGTCCTTCCAGCAATATCGGCTGGTTGAGCGACTCCAGCAGTTTTTTGGCAACGAATCCGGCATGTTCGCGTTTGGAGATACTGAATAAAGCCGCCACAAATTCGTCGCCGCCCATCCGCGCCACCACGTCGACATTGCGCAAGGCGTTGCGGAATCGTTGTCCGACTTGTTGCAACAAGCGATCGCCCACATCATGGCCCAGGGAGTCGTTGATCGGCTTGAAGCGGTTCAAGTCGATGAAAAGCAGTGCTCCGAGTTGCTGGGTGCGACTAGACTCGGCCAGCGCCTGGTCGATCAGTTTATGCATCAGCATGCGATTAGGCAGGCCGGTCAGCGCATCGTAATAGGCCAGGTAGTTGATGCGCTCCTCGTTGCGTTTTTTCTCGGTGATGTCGCTAAATATGGAAAAGTAGTGAGTGATTTTGTTCTGTGCGTTCTTTACCACGCATACCGAGTTTTCCTTGAGATAGAGTTCGCCATTCTTGCGCCGCTCCCAGACTTCCCCATGCCAACTGCCGCTGACCTGGATGGCATTACGCATGAGCTGGTGGAAGTCCTCGTTGTGACGATCCGAATCGAACAGATGCGGCGTCTGGCCGAGAACTTCGTTCTCAGAGTAGCCGGTGATCCTGCAGAATGCCGGGTTAACCGAGATGATGCGTTCGTGGGCGTCGGTAATGTAGATGCCCTCTTCGCTATATTCGAACAATCGGGTGTTCAACCGCTGTTTCTCGGCGGCCGCGATGCGCTCGGTGATGTCGGACAGGTAGCCGATCAGCCCGCTCGGCTCTCCGTTGGCGTCGTGCATCAGCGACAGCGACAGGCTGGCCCAGAATATCTCGCCGGATTTTCTACGCCGGCGAACTTCCATCTCGTGGCCGCCATGTTCGCCTAATGCGCCCTGGAGCCGCAGATCGCCTCCCGCGACTTCGTCTTCGTCGGTATACAGAAACAGGATGTTATTGCCGACCGCTTCGCCGGCGGTATACCCGAACAGTCTCTCGGCGCCTTTGTTCCAATGGGTAACAAAACCGGCCAGATCCATGGTGATGACAGAATCATGAATCTGGTCAAGAATCTGTAGCTGTTGGCTGATCCTGGCCGCTGTTTGACCGAGTTCGAGTGTTAACCGTTCGGCTTTCGCCTGCAGCTGCAGCAGCCAGCCCGTCAGCTGCGCCAGCGCGGCAAGCTGCTGGCGCTCGGCTGCGCCGTAGCCGCCGGAGCGTCCGGTCAGCGCGTAGTGGCCCAGGATCACGGCGTCATGCGTCACCGCCTTGATGATTTGATGCGAGGTCTCGTCGAAATTGCAGCCTGCAAGAAAGAAGCCGCCCTGCGGACTTTCCAGCAGCAGCCGGACGATATTCCCGAGCGACGCCTCGAGTGCCGCGCCCTCCAGGCTTTGCGTGGCTTCGATCAAGGCAGTTTGGGGCGAAAGTCGTTCGGGGTCGGTTGCCGACTGGCGCCCCGGAGAAGATTCAGTCATCGCAACATTGCCTAGTTACCTTGGCTGACCTGGATGGTCCAGCGAC
>CAYHXK010000213.1:0-5083 GCA_964360125.1 uncultured Sterolibacterium sp. | reverse complement strand
TCACTGCCGCGGATTATTGCCATCGGCTCGCGCCTCTCTGGGGCATGAGCCCGATTCAGGCAGTGCCTTTCGATCAGCCTGAGGTCGCGGTCAAGCAGGTGCTGGCAGCGCTGGGGCGCCCACCGGACGCCGTGCTGGCGGTGGACGACAGCGGCCTGGAACTGGCGGCACTGCTGCGCGAACAGTGGCGCCTGCCGGGCAACCTGCCCGCCGCGATGCGCGTGACGCGCGACAAACTGGAGTTTCGCCGTTTGCTGCAATCTGGCGGGCTTAACTGTCCGGATTTTTATCACTTCGACAGCGCTGGCCGGACGCCTGCGCTACAGGCCCCGCTGCAATTCCCGGTGGTCATCAAAGCGCGCCGGCTTTCTTCCAGCCGTGGCGTGATTCGGGCCGACACCCCTCAGGCGTTCCAGGAAGCCGTGCAATGGGTGCAAGGCATACAAATCAAAGCCGACCGCGATGCCGCCCAACTGGGATTGGTCGTTGAGAGTTTCATCCCCGGCCGTGAATATGCCCTGGAAGGCTTGCTGGTGGAAGGCCGCTTGCGCGTGCTGGCGCTATTCGACAAACCCGATCCGCTCGACGGCCCCTATTTCGAAGAAACGCTTTACATCACGCCATCGCGCCTGCCTCAAGACAAGCAGGAGGAGATCGGGCAAACCGTGCAGCGCGCCTGCGCACTGGCCGGGCTGGCCAGCGGGCCGATCCACGCGGAAATGCGGGTGAACCAGCAAGGCGTTTGGCTGCTGGAAATCGCCGCACGCTCCATCGGCGGCCTGTGCGGCAGAATGCTGCGGTATGCACTGGGCATGAGCCTGGAAGAGCTGATCCTGCGCCACGCTCTAAACCTGTCATTACCGCAAACGCAGCTTGCCGACGCTAGCGGTGTGATGATGATCCCCATCCCCAGGCGCGGTATTTTCCAAGGCGTGCGCAATCTCGAAGAGGCACTGCGCGTCGCCGATATCGGCGACATCCAGATTACCGCCCAGCCCGGCCAGATCATTGCACCTCCGCCGGAAGGCGCGAGCTACCTGGGTTTCATCTTCGCCCGCGGTAAATCCGCGGACGCGGTAGAGTCTGCGCTGCGGCAAGCGCGTCAGCGGCTGGTTTTCGATATCCAAGCCGGGATTCCAGTGAGTGTTTACAACACATAAAGTCGCACGAGCGCGACCCAAGCTTGCCAAGCACATTTCCGGGATGTAGACTAACCACTATTAGTTCAACCGGGTTCGCGCCATGCTGACCGTCAATATCCACGATGCCAAGACCCACCTCTCCCGACTGGTCGATCAGGCCGCCCACGGCGAGGCCTTCATTATCGCCAAGGCGGGCAAGCCGCTGGTAAAAGTCGTTCCGCTCAATAGCGCCGACACCGGCACCGCGCGGCGGCTTGGTTTCATGGCAGGCGAAATAGCTGTACCTGACGACTTCGATGACATGGGCAGCGAGGAAATTGCCGGTCTGTTCGAGGTCAGCACTTGAATCTGTTGCTCGACACGCATGTCCTGCTGTGGGCTGCCGGCCAACCTGAACGACTCACGGCGGACGCGCAAGCGCTACTGCTCGACCCCGGCAGCCAGCTCTATTTCAGCACGGTCAGTCTTTGGGAAATTTCGATCAAACGCAGCCTCGGACGACCCGACTTCAGTGCCGACCCTCGCCGCCTCTGGCGCATGCTGCTGTCCAACGGCTACCGCGAACTGGCTCTTGCCGGCGAACACACCGTGGCCGTCGGAGAGCTGCCGCCCTTGCACAAGGACCCCTTCGACCGAATCCTCCTGGCACAGGCGCGGATCGAAGGATTGGAACTACTGACCGCCGACGACAAACTCGCGGCTTACGGTGAAGGGGTTCGGAGGATTTGATGCAAGCCTGGCCAAATGCCGAACCTGCCCCGCTTCGAAACATTCTGTCGGAAAACAGCCTGACCCCTTTGACTTTGCCGACCTGATGACCCCCACCGTCATTGCCGCCTTCATCAGCCTCATAGGCAGCCTTGTCGTTGCCGTGGCGACGTATTGGCTCTCGAAGCAACGCGAGCGTGAAGCAGACTGGCGAAAGGAGAAGCTTGCATACTACAAGGCATTCGTCGAGAGCATAAACGGCATCATAGAAGGCGACGCATCACCCGAGGGCCACCGGGCATTCTCCAAAGCAACCAACAACCTCTTACTCTTTGCTCCTCAGTCCGTCATCGAGTCTCTCAACGCGCTTCGCCACGAGATTCGCCGTTCCAATACGAACCGGACGCAGGAAAAACACGACAAGTTACTGGCTGTGCTTATCCTCGAGATTCGTCGCGACATCGGCATGTTTCCGTTGGACAATGCTGCCACGTTTACTCCAATACTTTGGTCGTCCGGAGCGAACAAGAATGAAACATAACCAACCAGTCGAGAGTGACGCTACGCGGCAAAATCGCACGTAGCCCTCGCTGTTACGTTAAACGTCTTCCCAGAACCCCATGAGCCCTCCAGAAATCTCCATCGTCATCCCCGTCTACAACGAAGAAACCGTCCTCGCCGCGCTGTTCGACCGGCTTTATCCGGCGCTCGACGCGCTCGGCACTTCCTACGAAGTGATCTTCATCAACGACGGCAGCCGCGACCGTTCCGCGGCGATTCTGCGCGAGCAGTTCCAGGCGCGTCCCGAGGTGACCCGCGTCATTCTCTTCGCCGGCAACTTCGGCCAGCACATGGCGATCATGGCCGGCTTCGAGCAAAGCCGCGGCGAGATCGTCATCACCCTCGACGCCGATCTGCAGAACCCGCCGGAGGACATCGGCGCGCTGGTGGAGAAGATGCGCGAAGGCCACGACTATGTCGGCAGCATCCGCCGGCTGCGGCAGGACTCGGCCTTCCGCCGCTACGCCTCGCGCGCCATGAACCGGCTGCGCGAGCGCATCACCCGCATCAAGATGACCGACCAGGGCTGCATGATGCGCGCTTACTCGCGTTCCATCGTCGACGCCATCAACAGTTGCCGGGAAGTCAGCACTTTCATTCCGGCGCTCGGCTACACCTTCGCGCAGCGCCCGACCGAGATCGAGATCGGCCACGAGGAGCGTCACGCCGGCGAGTCCAAGTATTCGCTGTACAGCCTGATCCGCCTCAACTTCGACCTGATGACCGGCTTCTCGCTGGTGCCGCTGCAGTGGTTCTCCATGCTCGGCATGGGCATCTCGCTGCTCTCGGCGCTGTTCGTGGTTCTCCTCGCGGTGCGCCGGATCATTGTCGGCCCGGAAGCGGAAGGCTTGTTCACCCTGTTCGGCGTCGCCTTCTTCCTGATCGGCCTGACCCTGTTCGGCGTCGGCCTGCTCGGCGAATACGTCGGCCGCATCTACCAGCAGGTGCGCCACCGGCCGCGCTATCTGGTCGAGGCGATCCTAGAGAAAAAGGAATGACGCGGGCCGTCGTCTTTGCCTACCACAACGTCGGGGTGCGATGCCTGTCGGTGCTGCTGGCGCACATGATTGATGTCGCACTGGTAGTCACCCATCGGGACAATCCGGACGAGACCATCTGGTTCGACAGCGTCGCCGATCTCGCCGCCTTGCACGGCATTCCGACCATCATGCCGGAGGATCCCAACGACCCGCAGGTCGTCGCGCGCATCGCGGCGCTGGCGCCGGATTTCATCTTCTCCTTTTACTACCGGCTGATGCTCAAGCCCGCCCTGCTGGCCGCCGCCACGCGCGGCGCCTATAACCTGCACGGCTCGCTGCTGCCCAAGTACCGCGGCCGGGTGCCGGTGAACTGGGCGGTGCTGCACGGCGAGCGCGAGACCGGCGCGACGCTGCACCGCATGCTGGAGAAACCCGACGCGGGGGGCATCGTGGCGCAGCAGGCGGTGCCGATCCTGCCCGACGATACGGCCCACGAAGTATTCCTGAAGGTCACGGTGGCGGCGGAAATTGTCCTCCACGGCGTTCTGCCGCGACTCGTCGCCGGCACGGCGCCCGAACTGCCGCAGGATTTGTCTCAAGGCGGCTACTTCGGCGGACGCAAACCGGAAGACGGCCGCATCGACTGGTCGCAACCGGCCCAGGCGATCCACAACCTGGTGCGCGCCGTCGCCCCGCCCTATCCCGGCGCATTTTGCGAGCTTCCGACCGGACGGCTGCGGATACTCGCCACGCTGCATCCGAAGGACCAGACCGGTCATTGCGGCAGGCCTGCGCTATGGGTCCGCAATCACCAACTTTTCGCCGAATGCGGCGACCGGCGGTTACTTCGCCTGCTTGCGGTAGAATTCGAGGGTCAGCCGCTCTCCGCCGCACGGTGGCTCAGCCAATTCGGCCCGGCGCCCTTAACCCTGCCCTTGCACCCACCCTTATCCTCGCCCACAAGCTGACTTCCCGCTCCGTTCCCAAACCGTCAACCCCTCAAAATGAAAAAAGTCCTCATCCTCGGCGTCAACGGCTTCATCGGCCACCACCTGTCCCAGCGCATCCTCGACACCACCGACTGGGAGGTGTATGGCATGGACATGAATTCCGAGCGGGTCGCCGACCTGATGAACCACCCGCGCTTTCATTTCTTCGAGGGCGACATCCTGATCAACAAGGAATGGATCGAATACCACGTCAGGAAATGCGACGTGATCCTGCCGCTGGTCGCCATCGCCACGCCGGCCACCTATGTCAAGGAACCGCTGCGCGTCTTCGAACTCGACTTCGAGGCCAACCTGCCGATCGTCCGCCAGGCGGTGAAGTACAAGAAACGCGTGGTTTTCCCCTCCACCTCCGAAGTCTATGGCATGTGCAAGGATGCCGAATTCGACCCGGAGAATTCCGACCTGATCCTCGGCCCGATCAACAAGCCGCGCTGGATCTACTCCTGCGCCAAGCAGATGATGGACCGCGTGATCGCCGCCTACGGCCAGCAGGAAGGCCTCGAATACACCCTGTTCCGTCCCTTCAATTGGATCGGCCCCGGCCTCGATTCGATCCACACGCCCAAGGAAGGCAGCTCGCGCGTCATCACCCAGTTCCTCGGCCACATCGTGCGCGGCGAGACTATCCAGCTGGTCGACGGCGGCGCGCAGAAGCGCTCCTTCACCTATGTTACGGACGGCA
>CAYHXK010000212.1:0-5107 GCA_964360125.1 uncultured Sterolibacterium sp. | reverse complement strand
GCCTCGGTTATCGTGATGTGGTTCTCTCTCCAGCGCGAGTTCCGCGCCGACGCGGGCGGCGCCCGCCTGGCCGGCCGCGCCTCGATGATCGCCGCGCTGCAGCGCCTGCAGGGCATTCAGCAGGAGTCGCAGTTGCCCGAGAAGGTCGCCGCCTTCGGCATTTCCGGCAAGCGCGGCTGGATGGCGCTGTTCTCGACCCACCCGCCGCTGGAACAGCGCATCGAGGCGCTGCGCGCCGCCGGCTGATCCGCCACGGCCACGTCCGACTGGATCCGCCGCCGCGATGTCGATGTGCGCGGCGGGTTGGCCGGCCTGCACCGTCAGGCGGAGGCTTGCAAATCGCGGCGGCGTCCCAATACTGCTCCATGTCGGCACCGTTTGGCGCATTGCGCCCCGGCAGGCCGGAGTAAACCGAACCCGGGGAACCACCATGCACGACCAAGCCTTCGAACCGAAAAACGAGCTCGAAAAAAAGCTGCTCATGGCCATGAGCGGAGAAATCACCAGCGAAGACTTCATGCGCCAGCTGATGACCGAGCAGATCTTCATTCCGGTCAAGGACGACAAGGACAGCGGCATCAAGGGGTTTCAGCGCACCACCAAGGCGACGCCCCTGGTCATCCAGGATGACGAGACGGATACCCGTATCCTGGTGATATTCACCAGCCCCGATCGCGCCAGGGGTTTCATGCCGGAAATCCCCGGCTACAGTGGCGGCCTACTGACGGAATTTTCCTGGATTCTCGAGCGCATGGCGACCGGCTTCGCCATATCGGTGAATCCCGGCCTGGAGGCCGGCATGGACATCGACCCGGAAACCATCACCGAGATGCTGGAACTGCTGGCGGCCGAGTCGACCAAGAACTAAACACCTCACACCGCCTTTGCCGTTTGCCTATTTTTTACGGGCGCGCGGATGGGCCGCGTCGTACACCTTGGCGAGGTGCTGGAAATCGAGGTGGGTGTATACCTGCGTGGTGGCGATGCTGGCATGGCCGAGCATTTCCTGCACTGCGCGCAGGTCGCCGGAGGATTGCAGCAGGTGCGTGGCGAAGGAGTGGCGCAGCATGTGCGGATGCACCTTGAGCCCAAGACCTTGGCGCTGCGTCCAGCGCGCCAGGCGCAACTCCACCATGCGCGGCGAGATGCGCGTGCCGCGCCGGCTGACGAACAGCGCCATTTCGTCGGGCGCCGCCATCTCGCCGCGCCTTGCCAGCCAAGTCCGTATGGCGTCGAGCGCCTGGTTGCCTACCGGCACGGTGCGCGTCTTGCCGCGCTTGCCGGTGACCGTGACTTCCCCGGCGACAAGATCGAGTCCGGCGGCTTGATCGAGCGAGACGAGTTCCGCCAGGCGCAGACCCGAGGAGTAAAACAGTTCGAACATCGCCTGATCGCGCAGTTCGAGCAGATCGGGTGACAGGCCTCTGGGTGTGGCGCCTGCCAGCAGAGCGCCGGCCTGGTCGACCGAAAGCGCCTTGGGCAGGTCGTGGCGTCGCTTGGGCGGACGCACGCCCTGGCAGGGATTCAACGGCAGTTGCCCGTTGCGGCACAGCCAGCGGTAGAAACTCCGCCAGGCCGACAAGCTGCGGGCGATGGAGCGCGGCGAGCGGCCGCGGCTATGCAGTTGCATGACATAGCGGCGAATATCCGCTGCGGCCAACGCCGCGAGCCCGGCCAAGGAAGTTGCGGCGCTGAGTTGCAGCAACACTGCCAGGTCATGCCGGTAAGCGGAAAGAGTGTGCAGGCTGGCGCTGCGTTGGTTGGCCTGTGCGGCGAGAAAAGCCTCGATCGCGGCGGGTGCGGGCTGGTCGGCCAATGCGCAACCTGCATCCGCCGCCGCCATGACTATTCCAGGGTGCGTAGCAGGGCGGCTGCGGCGATATCGCCGAAGCGGGTGAGAAACAGCGTGCCCATCTGCGGATAGAAGCGATGCGCTTCCTCGCTGCCGAGCGCCAGTAGTCCGATGGTTTCGCTGCCGCGCATGAGCGGCACCAGCGCCAGCGAGCGCACGCTGCTGCCGAGCCAGGAGAGAACTTCGTGATTGGCGCTGGGACCGCAATAGGGATGCTTGAGTTCGCCGGCGAAAGCGATGGTTGCCTGGTCCATCGGCGAGAATTCCGCCAGATCCGCATCAACTGCTGCCGCCGCGATGCCCCACAGCCGCAGCGCAACGTGCGGGACGGCGAAAGCCCCGCCGAGGTGAGAATATAGGGTGCGGGTCACCGCCGCGAAATCCCCGGCGGCGATCAATGCTACCGACAGGTGATGGACTTTTTCGGCGATGGCGTCGTTATCCTCGCCGTAGCGGATCAACTCGGCCAGTTTGGCTTCAATCTGCTTGTTGCGGTCGCGCAGCGCGCCGAGCTGTCTTTCGGTAATGGAAATGGCGCGGCCGCCGTGAGGATCGGGAATATGTATATGCGACAGCAGATCGGCGTAGTGATCGAAGAATTCCGGGTGGCCCTTCAGGTAGCTGGCGACTTCGTTGGCATCCATAGCGGCTTTCATGTCCTTTCTCTAATCGGGTAATTCGGTCTCGCCGGTGAATACGCTGGTTGCCGGTCCGGTCATTATGACGGAAGTGCCGCCGCCATTCCAGGCTATGCGCAGATCGCCGCCTCGTGTGGAAACGCGTACCGGCGTATCCAGCAGACCGCGCCTGATCCCGGCAACCACCGCGGCACAGGCGCCGGTGCCGCAGGCCAGGGTCTCGCCGGAGCCGCGCTCGTATACCCGCAGGCGGATGGCATGGCGATCGAGCACTTGCATGAATCCGGCATTGACGCGCCGGGGGAAGCGGGGATGCGCTTCGATCAGCGGGCCATAGCGTTCGATGGGTGCGCTTTCGATGTCATCCACCACCTGCACCGCATGCGGGTTGCCCATCGATACGGCGGTGATGTCGAAGGTCCGGTCGCCGACCTGTAGCGCTTGCACCGTGGCGCTGCTCTCGCTGGTAAAGGGAATCTCGGCGGGCGCAAACCTCGGCACGCCCATATCCACGCTGACCTCGCCGTTGGTCTCCAGGCGCGGCGCGATGATGCCGGACTTGGTCGCAACGCGCATCTCCAGTTTGTCGCTGAGGCCTTGTTCATGCACGAATCGCACGAAGCAGCGCGCGCCGTTGCCGCATTGCTCGACCTCGCCGCCGTCTGCGTTGAATATGCGATAACCGAAATCGACATCGGGACGCGGCGGTTTTTCCACCAGCAGGATCTGGTCGCAGCCAACGCCGCGGTGGCGGTCGGCGAGCCAGCGCGCCTGGGTGGGCGTCAGATCAATGTTCTGGCGCACCGCATCGATGACAACGAAGTCGTTGCCGAGGCCATGCATCTTGGTGAAACGGATTTTCATGCCGGTTTCTCAGCGCCGCCGGGGCTCATTGGAGGTAGTCCGTGACGTTCCTCCAGCGGCCATCGACGATCTGCGCAACACGCACGCGGCGGTTGGCGAGGTGGTCGGCGGGACTGAGGACGAAATCCGGGTTGCCGAAAAAGTCGCGCGTGGTGCGGGTTGCCTCGAGCGCGACGGAGACCTTGTCGGCGCTTGGGTGCGGGCCGGCTAGACGCAGCGCCTGGATGAACATGTCGGCGCCGGCGTAGGCCATCACGCTCCAGGTGTTGGGCTCGATCTTGTACAGTCGAGTGTAGCGCTCTATCCATTCGGCCAGGCGGCTGTTGGCGTCTTCCGCATAAGGATGCGGGGAGAGGACGACGCCATACAATCCGTCCATGATCCTGCCGCCGAGTTGATGGGTTTGCGCGGTGTAGCCGGAGGCGGTGACCAGCATCGGTACCTGCCAGCCGCCGCGGCGCGCTTCGGTGTAAGCGCCGATGGTCTCGCGCACCACGGTGGCGAGCACCACCAAGTCGCAGTTGGCGGCGCGCAGGCGGGCGACCTGCGAGGAGAAATCGGTGGCGCCGCGCTTGTAGCCGGCTTTTTCGCACAGCGGCAGCCTCAATTCGGCCAGCGCCGCATCCAGTCCGCGCAACACCTCCTGGCCCATGTCGTCGTCCTGGTAGAGGATGCCGACGCGCTGATAGTTGTTCGTCCTGACCAAATGCAGGATCGCCGGCGGCACGGAGACGGCGTAGGAAGGACTCATGGCGAACTTGAGCCGGTGCACCGGCTCATAGACTTCCTTCAGCGGCGCGGCGGGGAACAGGTGCAGGATGCCGGCGTCGAGGAACAGCGGCAGGGTGCTCATCACCACCGGCGAGCCGAGGTTGTGGATCACGGCGAAGACGCGGTCGCGCTGGATCAGTTTCTGCGCGGCGAGGATGGCCCGCTTCGGATCGTAGCCGGTGTCCTCGATCACCAGTCGCAACCTGCGGCCATGGATGCCGCCCTTGGCATTCTCCTCGTCGAAACGCATCTGGGTGCCGTTGCGAAAATGCGCGCCGAGCGTGGCGATCGGGCCGGACAGGTCCTGCAGGCTGCCGACGACGATTTCCTTGGCGGCGATGCCGCTGCCGATGACCGATGGAGCGGCCTGGGCCGTCAGCGGGCACAGCGACAGGAGCAGCAGCAATACCCTCTGGGGCATAAATACCCTCTGGGGCATAAAGCGTATCAGTCGGGACATGGTGGCGAGGGCATCAAGTGGTGGGCAAGTGCCGAATTATACGCGACGAAAAAACGGCGCCCGCAGGCGCCGTTTTAATCGCAGCAAGGAGTTGTCCGGATCAGTTGTCCAGGTAGTCGGTGAGCGCCGCCCACCGGCCGTTCTGGATCTGTCCCATGCGCGAGCGCTTGTTGCCGAGGTGGTCGGTCTTGGTGAACGTGAACTCGGGGCTGCCGAACATGTCGCGCGGGAAGCTGGTGGTTTCGAAGGCGTTCGCCAGGCTTTCCGTGGTCAGGTTGGTACCGGCCTTCTGCGCCGCGCGGTAGAACAGGTCGAAGGCCATGTAGGCGTAGGCCGAGAACAGGCCGGGATCCTCGTTGAACTGAGCCTTGTAGCGCGCGCCCCAGTCGCGGACGTTCTTCGAGGGATCGTCCATGTAGGGCACGGCGGTCGAGAAGGTCGCATAGAGCCCGTCCATCGCCTTGCCGCCGAGCTTGTGAACCAGGTCGGTGTAGGCGGCGGAGGCGCCCAGGCACTGCGGAT
>CAYHXK010000211.1:0-5118 GCA_964360125.1 uncultured Sterolibacterium sp. | reverse complement strand
CGTATTGGAATTGCCGCGCCGGCTCGGCCGGCTCAACTGAGGAAATACCATGGCTAGCAAACCGGGCGAACGCAAGCTGCAAATCCTGCAAGTCATCGCCGAAATGTTGCAGGATCCTTCAGGCGAAAAAATCACCACCGCAGCCCTGGCGAAAAAGCTCGATGTTTCCGAAGCGGCGCTCTACCGTCATTTCGCCAGCAAGGCGCAGATGTTCGAGGGCTTGATCGAGTTCATCGAATCGGGCCTGTTTTCGGTGATCAACAAGATATCGGCGGAGGAGGATGCCGGGCTCAAGCAGGCGCAGATGATGGTTTCCCTGCTGCTCGGCTTTGCCCAGAAGAACCGCGGGCTGACGCGGGTGCTGATCGGCGACGCCCTGGTCAACGAAAACGAGCGCCTGCAGTCGCGCATCAATCAGTTGCTGGATCGCGTCGAAGCCTCGCTGAAACAATCGCTGAGGATGGCCGCGACGCAGGGCGCGTTTGCCGCCGATCACGATGTTGCCGCACATGCCAATTTATTGCGTTGCTACGCATTGGGACGCTGGCATCAGTTCGTCAAAAGCGGCTTCAGGGACGATCCGCTGGCCCAGTGGCCGCAGCAGTGGCCGCTGCTGGCGCAGTGAACATCTATCCGCGCTGGAGAAGTTCCGCCGCGTCCAGCGCGAAGTAAGTCAGGATGCCATCCGCGCCGGCGCGCTTGAACGCCAGCAGCGCCTCCAGCATGGTCGCCTCCCCATCGAGCCAGCCGTTCTGTGCGGCGGCTTTGAGCATCGCGTATTCGCCGCTGACCTGATAGGCGTAGGTCGGCACCCCCAGTTCGTCTTTCACCCGGCGCAGGATATCCAGGTAGGGCATGCCCGGTTTCACCATCACCATGTCGGCGCCTTCCTGGATATCCAGGGCGCCCTCGCGCAAGGCCTCGTCCGAATTGGCGGGGTCCATCTGGTAGGTGTATTTATTTCCCTTGCCGAGATTTCCGGCCGAGCCGACCGCGTCGCGGAACGGTCCATAAAATGCAGATGCATATTTCGCCGAATACGCCAGGATGCGCGTATAAATTTGCCGGTGGGCGTCGAGCTCGGCACGGATGCGCGCAATCCGGCCGTCCATCATGTCCGAGGGCGCCACCACGTCGGCGCCGGCCTGCGACTGGCACAGCGCCTGCTTGGCCAGCGCCTCCAGGGTCTCGTCGTTGAGCACATAGCCGCGCGGGTCGTTCGGGTCGATCAGTCCGTCCTGGCCGTGGCTGGTGTAGGGATCGAGCGCCACATCGCAGATGATGCCGAGTTCCGGGAACGCCTGCTTCAACGCCGCGACGACCCGCGGCACCAGCCCCTGCGGGTTCCAGGCCTCTTCGGCCCCTGGCGTCTTGAGCCCGGTCTCGATCACCGGAAACAGGGCCAGCGCCGGAATCCCGAGAGTGAGCATACGCTCCGCCACCGGCAACAAACGGTCCAGACTCATACGCTCGATGCCTGGCATCGAGGCAACCGGTTCGCTGCGCTGCTTGCCATCGAGCACAAACACCGGATATATCAGATCGTCCGGGGTCAGAACATGCTCGCGCATCAGGCGGCGCGAAAAATCGTCCCGGCGCATGCGCCGCATGCGCGTGGATGGAAAACCTCCGGTATTTGTCATGGTCTAGACTCGCAATAATTTGAAAACTGGCTGGAACTATTTCCAAGCACGACTATCTTATAAGTAGATGGTTTGCACTATCTCCCGCTTCTCCTCCCTGAGCGGGCGCCCTAATTCCGAGTTTACGCGAATTAAGGCAACTTGCCCCCGGTCCCCTCCCCTTTGACCGGGGGCTTTTTTATCTCTCTTATCTTTCCGGCAAGTTCTCGGCAAGTTCGACTTCCACGGATTCTTCTGCCAGCCAGGCGCCTATGACCCGCTCGGCTTCCTCGATACCGGACTTTTTCAGGCTGGAAAACAATTGCACGGTGATCTGTCCGCCGTAAACAGCGATGGCTGCGCGTACCGTGCGCAAGGTCTGGGTGGCCTCCTGGCGCGACAGCTTGTCGGACTTGGTCAGCAGGACATGGATCGGATTGCCGCTGGGAACGAACCAGTGGATCATCTGGATATCCAGTTCGGTCAGCGGACGGCGCGAGTCCATGATCAACACCAGGCCGATCAGGTTTTCGCGCCGAGTCAGGTAATGTTCGAGCAGCCCCCGCCATTGCTTGCGCACGGCTTCCGGTACGGCGGCATAGCCATAGCCGGGCAGGTCAACCAGGTAGGCGCCGCTGGGCAGACGGAAAAAATTGATGAGTTGGGTCCGGCCGGGCGTCTTGCTGACGAAGGCCAGCCGGGTGTGCCCTGCCAGGGTATTGATGGCACTGGATTTTCCGGCATTGGAACGGCCGGCGAAGGCAATTTCCGGGGCCGCCGCCGAGGCCGGCGGCAAATTGACCGGTTTGGCGACCGAGGTCTCGAAAACGGCGTGGCGAAACAACGAGGACGACATGGGGACAGGCAGAACAAGGGTAAGTTGAGATAGAATATCAGGTTTAAGCAATCCGAAGCTCCGAGGAGTGTCACAATGAACCGCTTCCTGATGTTGCTTGCCGGTCTGGCCGGTGCAACTGTCGCATTTGCCGCCACCAATGTTGCGCCGCCGCCCAAGGCCGACCCGGCCAAGGGTCGGCAAATCGTTTCAACGGTTTGCGTCGCCTGCCACAATCTCGACGGCAACAGCGCGATACCCGTCAATCCGAAGCTGGCGGGGCAGCATGCCGAATACCTGGTGAAACAAATGAAGAATTTCAAGGGCGACGGCGCCAAGCCCCCGGAGCGCGTCAATGCCGTCATGAACGCCATGGTACTGGCTTACAGCGAAGAACAGATGCGCGATCTCGGCGCCTATTTTGCCGGGCAAAAACTAAAAGCGGAGGTGGCAAAGAATCGCGACACCATCGAAGTCGGCCAGAGACTCTACCGCGCCGGCGACCAGGCCAAGGGGCTGCCCGCCTGCGCCGGCTGCCATGGTCCGACCGGCGCGGGGATTCCCGCCCAGTATCCGCGCATCGCCGGCCAGTTCGCCGAATACATCGAGTTGCAGTTGAAGAGTTTCCGTGTCGGAGAGCGCGCCAACGATCCGAACAAGATGATGCGCATGGTGGCGATCAAAATGACCGATGCCGAAATCAAGGCGGTCTCGGACTACGTCGCCGGCTTGAGGTAATCCATTCCTGGCCAGGTTAAAAAAGGGCGGCGCTGCCGCCCTTTTTTTCCCCCGCGCGAATCGCCGTTACGGGCGTAACCAAGAATTCATGGCCGCCGATGCTGACGTTGTTTGCGTAAGGTTTCGCGCTTCGCCACGTCTAATGCACAAGCCTACTAAAGGAACCGCCATGCCGATCCGATCCCCACGCGACATCGCACCCTCGGAAATCACGCCACTCGAGGTGTTCGAGCGCCGCCGCGATTTTCTCAGGACCGCCTCCGGCACGGCGCTGGGCATTGCCCTGCAACCGCTCTCGACGGCCTTCGCCGCCGAGAAACTGAGCGTTGGAGTAAAAAGCCCGCTGAGTACGCAGGAAACCCAGACCGCCTACAAGGACGTGACCAGCTACAACAATTTCTACGAATTCGGCACCGACAAGTCCGATCCCGCGCAGCATGCCCATACGCTGAAGACGCGGCCATGGACGGTCAGCGTCGAAGGCCTGGTGAAACAGCCGAAGACCTTCGCCATCGACGACCTCATCAAGCTCGCTCCGCTGGAAGAGCGCATCTATCGCATGCGTTGCGTCGAGGGCTGGAGCATGGTCATCCCCTGGCTCGGACTGCCGCTGGCAACCCTGTTGAAGCAGGTCGAGCCGCTGGGCAGCGCAAAGTATGTCGAATTCATTTCCGCCGCCGATCCCAAGACCATGCCAGGGGTGAATAGCCGCCTGCTCGACTGGCCTTATGTTGAGGGCTTGAGGCTGGACGAAGCGCAGCATCCCCTGACCTTGCTGGCCGTGGGCCTTTACGGCGAGGTTCTGCCCAACCAGAATGGCGCGCCGATGCGCCTGGTGGTGCCGTGGAAATACGGCTTCAAGGGCGGCAAGTCCATCGTCAGGATCCGTCTCGTCGACAATGAGCCGCGCACCGCCTGGATGAAATCCGCGCCGAGAGAGTACGGCTTTTATTCCAATGTCAATCCGGCGGTGGATCACCCGCGCTGGAGCCAGGCCACGGAGCGGCGCATCGGCGAGTTTCTCAAGCGCAAGACGCTGCCCTTCAATGGCTACGCGGACCAGGTGGCGCAGCTGTATGCCGGCATGGACCTGAAAAAATATTTTTGATGAACGCCCTCGCCTTCAATCCCACCGCGCGGCAGTTGTCCGCGATCAAGCTTGCGCTATTCCTGCTCTGCCTCGCGCCGCTGGCGCAACTCGCTTGGGGCGCCTGGAGCGACGCCTTGGGCGCCAACCCGATCGAGTTGATTACCCGCGCGCTGGGCACCTGGACCCTTAAATTCCTGCTGATCACGCTGGCGGTCTCGCCGCTGCGCAAGCTGAGCGGCTGGCACTGGCTGCTGCGGCTGCGGCGCATGCTCGGGCTGTTCGCATTCTTCTACGTCGCCCTGCACCTGACCGCCTATCTCTGGCTCGACCAGTTCTTCGACTGGCAGGCGATCGTCAAGGACATCCTCAAGCGTCCCTTCATCACCGTCGGCATGTCGGCCTTCGCGTTGCTGGTGCCGCTCGCCGTGACCTCGAACAAGGCCATGATGAAACGCCTCGGCGGCAAGCGCTGGCAGCAATTGCACCGCTCGGTCTATGTCGTGGGAATATTCGGAGTGTTGCACTACTGGTGGATGGTCAAGCTGGACACCACCCTGCCGCTGGTTTATGCCGTGCTGCTGGCGATCTTGCTGGGCATCCGCGCCATCTGGCGCGAACAGGAGCGGCGCCGCCAACTGGGGGGAGCAAATCCCATTCTGCATCCGCCGCCGAAATCTCGCGACAAGATCATTCCGATCGTCGTCAAGCAATAATCATTGATCCATGGGCTCGCGCCGCAGGCGCGCCTTCTGCCGGGCGCGGGCGGCGCGCTTGTCGCTGCGCTGATGGGCGCCGCCCTTCTTCATCAGCGGGTCGATCGCCACCGGATTGCG
>CAYHXK010000210.1:0-5130 GCA_964360125.1 uncultured Sterolibacterium sp. | reverse complement strand
ACTTTCGACGGCTATCCGCTGGCGCAGCAGGGGCGGGCCGGAGAGGCGCTGACGGCATCATTTACCGGATCCTTCCTCGGCGCCTTGGTGGCCGTGCTGCTGATCACCTTCCTGGCGCCGCTGGTGGCGAAGTTCGCCTTGAAATTCGGACCGCCGGAATTCTTCGCGGTGTATCTGCTGACCTTCTGCAGTTTCGTCGGGACCGGCAAGGATCCTTCCAAGACCATCATCTCCATGATGCTGGGCTTCGGCCTGGCGGCGGTCGGCATGGACACCGTGAGCGGCGAGTTGCGCATGACCTTCGGTTTATCGGAACTGCTGCGCGGCATCGATTTTCTGGTGGTGGTGATCGGGCTGTTCGGCGTCGGCGAAATCCTCTACAGCATGGAGGAGGGCCTGGCCTTCGAGGGCAAGAGCGCCAAGATCAACCCGAGAGTGGTGCTGGAAACCTGGAAAAAACTGCCCCGCTACTGGCTCACGCTGATCCGCAGCGCGGCCATCGGCTGCTGGATGGGAATCACCCCCGGCGGCGCCACCGCCGCCTCCTTCATGGGCTATGGCATCGCCAAGCGCTTCTCGCCGGATCGCGACAAGTTCGGCACCGGGCAACTGGAAGGCGTGATCGCACCCGAAACCGCCGCCCATGCCTCCGGCACCGCCGCGCTGCTGCCGATGCTGGCGCTGGGGATTCCCGGCTCCGCCACCGCCGCGGTGCTGCTGGGCGGGCTGATGGTGTGGGGCCTGCAGCCGGGACCGCTGCTGTTCGTCGAGCAAAAGGACTTTGTCTGGGGATTGATCGCCAGCATGTATCTGTCCAACATCGCCGGCCTGATCATCGTGCTCACCACGGTGCCCCTGTTCGCGGCGATCCTGCGCATCCCGTTTGCCATCATCGCGCCGATCATCATCGTGGTCTGCGCCATCGGCGCCTACACGGTACACGGCGCCATGCTCGACATCTGGTTCATGCTGCTGTTCGGCATGGTGGGCTATGTCCTGAAGAAACTGGATTATCCCCTCGCCCCCCTGGTGCTGTCCCTGGTGCTGGGCGACCGCGCCGAAGCCGCGTTTCGTCAGACCATGATGGGCTCCAAGGGTGGAATGGGGGTGTTCTGGTCGAACTCGCTGGTCGGCACCATCACTACCCTGGCGCTGCTCATGCTGTTCTGGCCGGCGCTGGCTTACGCCTGGCGCAAATTGCGCCAGATGCTGGGCGGCCCGGACATGGCTGAGAAACTACTGGAGAAATGAAATGAGCCAAGCCCAATCAGATATCCGCCTGGGCAGCAAGCGTTGCCTGACCCTGGAAGTGGTCAAGGCGATCGCCGCTGCGGCCGAAACGGAAGCGATCAAGAACAACTGGAAAGTCAGCATCGCCATCGTCGACGACGGCGCCAACCTGCTCTATCTGGCGCGGCTGGACGGGGCGCAAATCGCCAGCACAGATGTCGCGCTGGGCAAGGCCAGAACCGCGATGCGCTACAAGCGTCCCTCCAAGGCATTGGAAGACGCAGTGGCCGGCGGCAGGACGGCACTGGTCGCGGTGCCGGGGATCACCCCCTTACAGGGCGCTGTGCCTATCCTCCACGAGGGCGAAATCATCGGCGCCATCGGCGTTTCGGGCGTACTTCCCGCGCAGGACGAGCAAATCGCGTATGCTGGCGCCAACACGCTGGCAAAACTGCCGGGGAAATAGGCAAATCCTGGTTGCACACACCGCTACGGTGGCGCCATCCTTCAGGCCACCCGCCCGGACAGAGCCCGTTCAGGCTCGTTCCTCATAGGACAAGGCTGTGACTTGCATCTTCAACAACAATTGGATATCGTTCCAGATGTAAGGTTGGGTTAGGCAATTACCATCTTCGGGGAGATTGTCGTGTCTTTGCTTGCAGATCTGTTTGAGTGTTCTACGGCTGGAGTGTTCGCTGTAGACGCTGAAGAACGGATCGTCTTTTGGAACGAGTCCTGCAAACGACTGCTGGGGATACCCCCGCAAGCGGCCTTGGGACAAGCTTGCTATGACGTGGTACGGGCGTGCACGCCGTCTGGTCTGCCTTTCTGTAAAACTGGGTGCTGTGTGGCGCGGTTGGCCGGGGGGGGATGCGCGCCACCGATGTTTCCCCTGCGCTTCTGCAACGGCCATGGCAAGCCCCTGAACCTTGCGGTGCGCACTCTGCTGGTACCTTCGCAGCAACGTGGAATATGGACTGTAGTGCATATGTTGTGTCGCGAGGAAACCACTGATATCTGCGCGTCATTGGAACGCTCCATCCGGAACAAGTTGCAGATACCTCAGGAAAGCGGGGCAAGCAATAAGACCTTGCCTTCTCCCGCAACTGCCCCCCTGACCGCGCGCGAACGGGGCGTGCTCCAACTGCTGGCGCAAGGCCATGCTGCTTCGGTAATCTCCCGGCAGTTGTGTATCAGCCATATAACCGTGCGCAACCATATCCAGAACCTGATCGGAAAACTGGGCTTGCATAGCCAGTTGGAGGCGGTGGCCTATGCTCACCGCCACAAGCTTTTCTCTGACAGGTCTACGGCCAGCGATCCGGCAAGTTAGCGCAGCGCAGCGGCGCGAGCATGCCGCTCGCGCATCCCGGTTCATGATGTCGCGTACCGTCGGGCATAGCAGCTACTGCAGCGCTACTATGAATCCCTGAATCCCGGCATCCGCTTGGCGGGGCAAAAGCACCGCCAGCTTGCCCGTCGTGTAACAACTCCGATGACTGCAATCCTGCATTTTCTTTGTCCCTGCAACTCGGACTGAAAAATGATGCATATACATCATTTCTTTCGCTAGTCATTAAAGTGATACTTTTCTAACCAAACGATACGTGAGAAACCTTCGTTGCAGTTGGCGCGACTGGATGAACAAAGTGTGGCTGGCTTGTTCCAGATATTCCTTCGCCGGGCCAGCGCCAGCCGCCAAGGCTATGGTTTGAGATGCAAAGAACGCCTCCGCCTCCATTCCTGATGCGGCGCGATGATTGTGAATGGTTGAAAACATAACGAGTCGAGCTGAAGAGTGAACGGAACGACACACTTAATTTTGCGTCATGCGCTCTTCAGGCCGCGGGGGGCATCCGCGGCAGACAACGCACTCCTGGCGCACGCTGCGGTCGTGCTTCTGTCCTTGGCGACTTTCCTCAGTCTGTTCGTATTCCGCGCCCTGGATGACAACCGGCTGACCAGCTGGCAGTGGGTGTTCGCCGACGCCGACCTATTCAGAGTCACGCCTATCCTGTGCGCGGGGCTGTTGCTGGCTTATGCGCTGTCCAGAATTCCACATCCCGGCGCCCTTGCCGCCCGTTGGCTGTTTGTCGTATCTTTTGCGGTAGGGATGCTGTCGTGGTCCGAGCCCGAGGTCATCGTTGATGTTGCCAGGTATTTCACCCAGGCCAAGCATGTCGAAATCTACGGCGTCGGAAATTTCCTCACCGAGTGGGGTGGGCAAATTTCCGCCTGGACGGATCTGCCGCTGGTGCCTTTGCTGTATGGCCTGATCTTCAGCCTGCTGGGAGAGGAGCGGGTCTATATCCAAATTTTCACTACCCTGCTGTTCTCGGGCAGCGTAGTACTGACTTACCTGATCGGTAAAACCCTGTGGGACGAGGCCGTCGGGATTTACGCCGGCCTGCTGCTGCTCGGCATGCCTTACCTGCTCGCGCAAGTGCCGCTGATGCTGGTGGATGTGCCCACCATGTTTTTTCTCACCCTGGCGGTTTTCATGACCATCCAGGCCCTCACGCAAGGCGGAATCCGCCATACGGCGTTGGCGGCGCTGGCGGTGGCGCTGGCTGGTTGCACCAAGTATTCCACCTGGCTGATGCTGAGCGTACTGCCGGTTGCGGTGGTCGCACTTCATTGGAGCCATCAGCGCAAGCTGTGGTTACGTGGCGGGGTTCTGGCCGCGGCTTCCTTGGTGCTGACGGCGTCGGCACTCTTCCCGATTCTTGACGTCATCATCGAGCAGCTTGGGCTGTTGCAGAGCTATCAGGCGCCCGGACTGAAGCGCTGGGAAGAAAGTTTCACTTCAACCTTCCTGTTTCAAATCCATCCTTTCATTACCGGCGCGGCACTGTTTTCCGCTTACGCTGCGTTCAAGCGCAGGGACAGCCGGTACGCCATCATTCTGTGGCTGCCGCTGCTGCTGGTGCTGTTGGAGATCAAGCGCATCCGCTACCTGCTGCCGTTATTCCCGATGCTGGCGCTGATGGCTGCGTATGGTTTACGGGAGATTCTCAACGGGGAAGTCAGAAAACATGTCGTGCTGAGCATCGTGATGTCGTCCATGGTGATCGTGCTCACTGGGTTCCTGCCTTTTACGCAGAAAGCGAGCGCGGCAAACCTGAAGCAAGCCGGCGAGTATCTCGATTCCCTGGCAGGGGAAGAGGTGGACGTCTTTGTTTTGCCGCAACTCCATGCACTGGTTAATCCGGTCGTGTCTGTGCCCATACTGGATTTGTTCACCCACAAGCACATCGTCTTGCGCCAAGACCCGATAGCGGCGCCTAGCGAAGAGACCCTGAGTCAATCATCCCTGCGGTTTACCTGGGGGTACCGAAGCCCGGCCTACTATGACCCGGTAACAGACGACACGGGGGGGAACGCCAAGGTGGTGATCGCCAGCGACCCCGCCCAACCATTATCGGATTCGGTCGGGAACAGGCTGAAGGAGTATCGTCTGTCCCGGGAGTTCGCAGTTTCGGAACAGATTTTCGGCTATCAAACCATCGTGAAAGTGTACTTGCCGGCGCAGAAGTCGACGCAGAAATAAATCATTCAGGAGACGGATTATGGAAAGTGCTGGGAAAGGAAATCAGGTGTGGGCCTTTGTTATCATCGGCTTATTGACCTTGCTGACATTCGTGACCTACTCGATCCATGAGTATTACATCTACCTGGCGGCCTATATGTGGTTTGGTTTTGTCTATGGCATGTGTCTGCAGTACGGCCGATTCTGTTTTTCCTCGGCGTTCCGCGACCTCTTCGCCGTAGGCGTGCCGCGCATGGCGGTGGGCATCATGATCGCCATGGTGTTGTTCGGCTCGGTATCGGCTTTCGTTACGGCGACCGGCAACAGCACCTTCCATCCCGCGCCCTACGGGATCCACTCGGTGATCGCCG
>CAYHXK010000209.1:0-5146 GCA_964360125.1 uncultured Sterolibacterium sp. | reverse complement strand
CCTCGATGCTGGACAAGGTGTTGGGTGCGGTAGCCGATCAATACCGGCAGAAGCTATCCGGCTACCGAAGCAAACTGCAGGAACTCGAACGTGTCACGACATGAGTACCGAGGTCTTCCTGCAACGCTTCGAGGCGGGTGAGCTCGGCGATGCCGAACAGTGGTTCGATTGGGAGGCCATCGCCGCCCTGAAGACCGAAGCCGAACGCAAGCTCGGCGAGCTGGAACGGGCTGGTGTCTGATCCCGTCAGGGAGCGCCTTGACTCCCAGCGTGCTCGCCTCATCCTGTCTTCGGCCGTAGTTTCGTTCCACTATCACCAGGAAGAGACGGTCGGCAACGTCGGCTATTTCCGGGTGCGTTGCACGCTCATCGATGGCAGCGAGCTACAGCTTATCGAGCGCTTCAGGGATGTGGCCAATGCACTGGCCGTCGAGAAATACAGCTTTCACTGGCAGCGTAGCGACGGCACGCCGATATGTCGATGGGACAACGCGCCGCATCATCGCGACGTGGCGTTTTCCTCACCACCTGCACGAAGGCGGGGCCGGAGTAGCGCAAGCCCATGCGCCAGTCGATGCGTTCGCCGTGCTGAGCGAGATTGAGAAGCGACTGTCGGTTGCTTGAGGGGGTTCTGGAATCTCGCAGTTAGTCTAGCCCCAACTCCTTCAACAATCCCAAGGCTGGCGCCAGACTGCGACAATCCGTCGCATGGCGAGGGCCGTCTGTCTTGCCTATGATCCGTGTTGGTCGGTTATAGTCGAACGTTTTGAACCGCGAGAAAGGGAGTGCTTCATGTTGAACCAACCCAATGTCATGTCCGTCCTGGTACGCTGCTGCGCATTCGCCGCCTGTCTGCTGGCCGTGCCGTCATGGGCGCAGGGCGTCGTTGTCTCCGGCGCCTGGGTGCGCGGCACCGTGGCCGGGCAGACGGCCAGCGGCGCCTTCATGGAGTTGAAATCCGGCGAGAATGCCGTTCTGCTGGGCGTCTCCAGCCCGGTGGCGGGCGTGGTGGAGATACACGAGATGAGCATGGACAACGGCGTGATGAAAATGCGCGCCCTGCCCAAGCTGGAACTGCCCGCCGGCAAGACGGTTAACCTCCGGCCGGGCAGTTATCACATCATGCTGATGGATCTGAAACGTCCCTTGAAGAAGGGGGAGACGGTGCCATTGACGCTCAAGGTTGCGGGCAAGGACAAGCAGCCCGGCAACATCGAAGTGAAGGCGGAGGTGCGCGATCTGACCGCCATGCCCGGCATGCCTGGCATGGAGGGAGAGCACAAACACATGCATTGACCTGTTTTTGTCTGTCCGGAAACGGCCGCCCACGGGCGGCTTTTTTTCGCCTCCTTTGACCCGCGGGGGAATTTCGTACCGACCGCTCCCGCGGCAAGCTGTCGCATGCGGCAATATGCCGCATTCTTCGCCGATCCGTTTTCGTTACCCTGTGGTGGTTTCGCAGGCTTGCTTGTCTGCCGGCCGCAATGAATTCAACCATAGGGGAATTACCATGATGCGCAGTTGCAGAAAACCGTTTGTCGCGATATTGCTGGCGGCATTCTCGACCGGGACAATTGCCCAGCAGGCGAGCGGGGACGCCGTCAAGACGCTGCCGACGGTCATCGTCAAGGGCGCTATTCCGAACGAAAAACTCTCCATCGATGAAGCTTCGTCGACAGGTTCCAGGCTCGGACTGACGCCGAGAGAAACCCCGGCCTCGGTGACCATCGTCGACCGCGTCGACATCGAGCAGCGGGGCGCCGCGGATACCCAGGAAATCCTCAAGAGCGTCCCCGGCGTGACCGCCGCGGCGCCTCCCGGTTCCGCGGGTTCGGTGTCGTACCGTGGCTTCGGTACGACGTCGATTACCCAGCTCTTCAACGGCATCACGGTGCAATACGATGCGATTGCGGCCCGCCCCGTCGATAGCTGGATTTACCAGCGCGTCGAAGCGATTGGCGGCCCATCCACCTTCCTGTTCGGGGCAGGCGCGGTGGGCGGTTCGATCAACTACATCACCAAGCTGGCGAGCCGGGAAGACGATTTCACGCAGGTACGTGCAAGCTATGGTTCCTATGACACCTCCCAGCTTTCCTTCGGCATCAACCGGCGGCTGGGGAGCGGAGACGGAGTGAAGAATTTCCTGCGCGCGGATGTCAATCGTAATGACTCGAACGGCTACGTCGATGGCAACCAGCGGGAAGCGTGGACCGGCGCATTTTCGCTGTTGACCGACATTTCGCCGCGGCTTTCGCACACCCTGGCGCTCGAGTACCAGAACGAGAAGGTCGACCGTCCCTACTGGGGGACGCCGCTCCTGAATCCGATTACCGGCGATGGCCGCATCAATCCGGAGTCGCGCTTCGAGAACTACAATTCGGCCGATGGGATTTACGAGCAAACGGTACGCTGGGCACGTTCGGTCCTCGACTACCGCTTTTCCGATGCGACAGCGATCCGCAACACGCTTTACCACTATGACGCCCTGCGCGACTATCGCAACGTCGAGGTTTACAAATACAACGCCGCCAATACCGCCGTCCTTCGGTCCGCGCCGTATCTAACCCGCCACGATCAGGCGCTCAACGGCGATCGGGTGGAACTCACCCATCGGTCGAGTATCGCCGGCAGGCGTTCCGACTGGGCGGCCGGCCTCGATTACAGCGTCAATCGGCAGACGCGTTTCCCGCGTTCGCTGAGCTTGACGGTTAGTAGCGTCGCCCCGATCGGCTTCACCACCGAGTCGTTCTTCAGTATTCCCGGCATGCTTCCCGGACTCGATCCGGATCGGGACAATGTGGTCACGACACTCGCGCTATTCCTCGAAAACCGGACCAAACTCACGGACGCGCTGTCGCTGGTCAGCGGGCTGCGGCATGACCGGATCGATCTCGAAGTGACCAACCGGCGCACCGTTTCCGCGACGGATCCAGCCTATTTCAAGCGCAGCTACACGCCGACGACCGGCCGCGTCGGCCTGATCTACGATATTACCCCAGCGGCTAACGTTTACGTCCAGTACAGCACCGCCGCTGATCCTCCCGCCGGCATCCTGACCACGGCAAGTTTCAGCCAGGTGCGGGACTTCGATCTGACCACCGGCAAGCAGTTCGAAGTCGGCAGCAAGCTGGACTTCCTCCAGGGGCGCGGCACCGCCACGCTTGCCGCCTATACCATTACCCGGAAGAACATCGCGATTACCGATCCCAACAATCCCGGCACGACGATTCCGGTCGGCCAGCAATCCTCGCGGGGGATCGAGCTTGCGGCTTCATTGAAGATGACGCGCAAGCTGCTGGCACAGGGCAACTACTCCTATGTCGACGCGCAGTACGATGATTTTACGGAGAAAGTCGGTACGGTTGCGGTTTCGCGCGCGGGCAACACACCCACCAATATTCCCGCGCGCGTTGCGAATCTCTGGCTGATTTACAGCTTCACGCCGGAGTGGCAGGGGGGCATCGATGCGCGGTACGTTGCGTCGCGCTATGGCAATACGGCGAACACCGTCAGCGACCCGGCCTATACGCTGTACGGTGCATTTGCAGCGTATCGGTTCCAGAAGAACAGCAGCCTGACTGCCCGCGTCCGCAACCTGGCGGACAAGGTGTACGCCGCATCGGTCACCGGTACCCCGATGTTCTATCTCGGCGCGCCGAGGACACTCGAAGTCGCCTTGCAGACAGGCTTCTGATGGAGTTTGCATGAAGCGCCTCCTCTTTCTGACGCATCGTTGGCTCGGGATCGCCCTGTGCCTGTTCATGGCGATGTGGTTTTTCTCGGGTGTCGTCATGATGTACGTCGGCTACCCCAAGCTCACCGCCGCGGAGCGCCGGGAGCGTTTGCCCGCTATCGAACCGGCGGCTTGCTGCATCGGCCTGGGCGAGGCCATTCGGGCAGCCGGAGCCGGCGCCGGCGAGCAGCCGCAGGAAGTGCGCCTGACCTCGGTTGCCGCCATGCCCCGCTATGTCCTGACGTTCGACCGGCAGCGGGTGGTGGCGGTCGATGCACGCAGCGGCCGGCGCATCGACGATATATCGGTAGCCGGGGCGCTTGCCGCCGCGGCCGGCTTCGCAAAAGAGGGAAAACTGATCTACCTGGACAGGGTTGAAGAGGATGCCTGGACGCACTCCAAGGCACTGGATGCCCATCGCCCCCTGCATCGCATCCAGGTGCACGATGGGAACGAGACGCTGCTTTACGTTTCCTCGCGCACCGGAGAGGTGGTGCGCGACGCAAGCGCCACCGAGCGGCTGTGGAACTGGGTGGGCGCCTGGATACACTGGCTGTATCCGTTGCGGGGCGGCATGCTCGACCGGCAATGGCAGGCTATCGTCGTGTATGGCTCGCTCGCTGCGACGGTACTGGCGATCACCGGTCTGGCGGTTGGCACGATGCGCTGGAAGATCGCGGGGCATTACCCCAACCAGTCGAAATCGCCTTATCGGGGATCGTTGATGCGCTGGCACCATTTCCTCGGCTTGGGTTTCGGGCTGGCCTCGGCCACCTGGATTTTCAGCGGCCTGTTATCCATGAACCCGTGGAAAGTGTTTGACTCCGGCGGGGCGCCGCTGGATACGCGGGCTTTCTCGGGCGGCGCGATCGAGGCGAAAAATTTTCCGGTCGACCTGCGCGGCCTGATGGAAAGGGAAAGGGAAAGGCTGAGTCCGGAGGGTGGGTCGCCGCGCGAATTCGAGTGGCGGATGTTCGACGGCAAGGGCTACCTGATCGCTTTCGACGGCGGCAATCGGACCAGGATTCTGCCCGCGTCGAATCCCGAACGTCCGCTCGCCCTGTTTCCGCTCGGGCAGCTGGAGGCGGCGGGGGCGCGTCTGCTTCCCGGCGCGCGGGTGGCCCGCCGGGAAGTTCTTGGCGAGTACGACTTTTACTATTACCCCCGCGCTCCCCACACCATGTCGGGGCATGCGGAAAAACGCCTGCCGGTATTGCGCCTGGAATTCGACGATGCAAATTCGACATGGGTGCATCTCGACCCGTACACCGGGACGATCGTCGGCAAGCTGGACCGGCATCAGCGCGTCAAGCGCTGGCTGTTCGCCCTGTTGCACAGTTGGGACTGGGGACCTCTGCTGGAGCGCCGCCCGCTTTGGGATGCGCTGCTGATCCTGTTGAGCCTGGGCGGATT
>CAYHXK010000208.1:0-5170 GCA_964360125.1 uncultured Sterolibacterium sp. | reverse complement strand
TGCGCGACTACTCCGCCCGCGCCGAGCGACTCCCCGAGTTCCTTGCGGCGCCCCACGGCGCATCCACCTACCGCCATGTGGATTAAGCGCCTGAACGGGCCCAAATGTTCAGGAAATCAATCGCAGAGAACTCGTCAAGCCAATCCCCGCAACTCCCTCAGCAACACCGACAACATCGCCAAGTCCAGCGCAGGTCCGGACTTGAGATCGGCCACCATTTCCTTCAGGCGCGTCAGCGGCGCCAAGTTAGCCTGCTCCCACGCCAGCAGCATGGACGTGGCGCTGTCACTCTCCGGCGTTAACTTGACCACGCCGGTGGCGAGTAGCCTTTGCAAACTGGACAGGTCGTCGCGCATGGCATTGCGCGCCAGCGCCTGCCAATGCGATTCGGTGGGCAGCGCCGCGATCCGGTCGGCGAACCAGCGCATTTCCAGCTTGCCGACCAGGGTAAAGTAGACTTCCGCCACCAGATCGACGTCCTGCTTGCTGTCGGCGGCGACTTCGACGATGTCCAGCACCGCGTAGGACGCATCCAGGCCCGCCACTTGTGCGGCGGTTCCGGCTGGCACCCCCGCGTTCTGCAAGCCTGACTGCTTGTCGAGCATGGCATCCAGATCGCCCGCATTGAGCAGCGCTGGCTGCTTGCCGCGCAACTGCGCCACGCCGGGCCGGAACAATTCCAGCACCAGGGCCATCTCCAGTTTCACCTGGCGGCGGCGCAGGAACCACAGCACCGCGCGCAGCAGCAGCCGGCCGACATCGATCAGCATGTCGTTCTGCACCTGGGCGGATATCTTGCCATCGAGCGCCTCGATTTCCTCCCACAGCCTCGGCAATCCAAAAATGTCGCGCACCAGCGTATAGGCGCGCACGACTTCATGAGGCGCCGCGCCGGTTTCTTCCTGCATGCGATGGACGAATACGCTGCCTACATGGTTGATCATGTCGTTCGCCAACATGGTGGCGACGATCTCGCGTTTCAGGGGATGGCGCGGCATCACGCCGGCGTAGCGTTGTTGCAACGCCTTGGGGAAATAGTCGATGAGCACGGAACCGAAATACGCATCGTCCACCAGGTCGGAGGCTACCAGTTGGTCGAACAGCACCATCTTGCTGTAGGCCAGCAGCACGGCGCGCTCGGGCGAGGTCAGGCCGATCCCGGCAGTACGGCGCTCGGCGATCTGCTCGTCGCTGGGAAGGAACTCCACGCCGCGGTTGAGGCGCCCCATTTTTTCCAGATACCGCATCAAGCTTGCCTGGGCATCGAGAAGTTTTCCGCCACGTGCGCCGGATACCGCGAGTGACTGGGTCTGATAGTAGTTGTCGGCCAGGACCAGCGCCGCCACTTCATCGGTCATTTCGGCCAGCAGCTGGTTGCGCTGCTTCTCGGTCAGCTCGCCGTCGGCTTCGACGATGCCGAGGAGGATCTTGATGTTCACTTCGTGGTCCGAGCAATCCACCCCAGCCGAGTTGTCGATGGCGTCGGTGTTGATCCTGCCGCCGCCCAGGGCATACTCGATGCGCCCCAGTTGCGTGCAGCCCAGATTGCCCCCCTCCACCACCGCCTTGCAGCGCAGCTGCTTGCCGTTGATGCGCAAGGCATCGGTGGCGCGGTCGCCGACTTCGGCATTGCTTTGGCTGCTGGCCTTGATGTAAGTGCCGATACCACCGTTGTAGAAAAGATCGACGGGGGCTTGCAGAATGGCGCGCATCAACTCCACCGGCGTCAGCGTGTCCGCATCGATACCCAGCGCTATTTTGACTTCCGGCGTGATGGCGATGGCCTTGACGCTGCGCGCATGCACTCCGCCGCCTTTGGAAATCAGCGACTTGTCATAGTCGTCCCAGGATGAGCGAGGTAAATTGAACAGCCGCTCGCGTTCCTTGAAACTGGTTGCCACGTCGGGAGCGGGGTCGAGAAAAATATGCCGGTGATCGAAGGCCGCCACCAGCTTGATGTGGCGCGACAGCAGCATGCCGTTGCCGAACACGTCGCCGGACATGTCGCCGACCCCCACTACGCTGAAATCGGTGGTCTGGGTGTCGACGCCGATTTCGAGGAAGTGGCGCTTCACCGATTCCCATGCGCCTCGGGCGGTGATGCCCATTTTCTTGTGGTCATAGCCCACCGAGCCGCCCGAGGCGAAGGCATCGCCCAGCCAGTGGCCATATTCCGCGCTGACCGCATTGGCGATGTCGGAAAACGTCGCCGTGCCTTTGTCCGCCGCCACCACCAGATAGGCATCGTCGTCGTCATGGCGCACCACCCCCCTGGGCGGCACCAGCTGGTTGGCGACCAGATTGTCGGTGACATCCAGCAAGCCGCGCAGCAGGGTCTTGTAGCATTCGATGCCCTCTTTCATCAAGGCCTCGCGGTCCGCCGGACTCCCCGACTGCGGCGGCGGGTTCTTGACCACGAAACCGCCCTTGGAGCCAACCGGCACGATCACCGCATTCTTGACCATCTGCGCCTTCACCAGGCCCAGCACTTCGGTGCGGAAATCCTCCATGCGGTCGGACCACCTGATTCCGCCGCGCGCGACTTTGCCGCCGCGCAGGTGGATGCCTTCCATGCGCGGCGAATACACCCAGATCTCGTAGAGCGGCCTGGGATCCGGCAGGTCGGGCACTTTGGCGGATTCGAGCTTGAAGCAGACATAGGGCTTGCGTCCCCCTCCTTGAGCTTCCTGATAGTAGTTTGTACGAATTGCAGCCATGATCACGGCAAGGAAGCGACGCAGGATGCGGTCTTCATCGGCATTGGCGACATCGTCAAGCGCCTGCTTGACTGCCTGCGCCAGCGCAGCCTCGGTGACGTCCCGGTCGCTACCGTTGACAGGATTGAAGCGCGCATGAAACAAATCCACCAGCAAGCGCGCAATCAGCGTATTGCCGGCCAGTGTCTGCTCAATATATGCCTGGCTGAAAGTAAAGCCGGTCTGCCTTAAATATTTGGCGAGGGCGCGCAGCAGGACAATTTCATCGCCCGACATTCCTGCCGCCAGCACCAGGCGGTTGAAGCCGTCGTTTTCCATGTCGCCGCGCAACACCCTGCCGAAGACATCCTCGAAAAGCGGCTTTACATTGGCGATGTCGCCCAGCCCGGCGGTGGTGAGCATGCCGAAGTCATGAATATGCACCGTCGCCTGTGCGGCACGCTCCAGGGCGTAGGATTGCTCGTCCTGCACCGCAACGCCCATGTTTTCCAGCATCGGCAGGCTTCCCGAAAGCGTGAGAGGCTGGTCGCGGCGATAAACCCGCAGGCGCAGCTCCCTGTCACCGGCTTCCACCGGGCGGTAGAGGCTCATGGCGATGGGGCGGGTCTCGGATAGCTTTTCTATCATTTCGATATCATGCAGCGCCGCGCGCACGCTGACATTTTCCCGATATGACGGCGGGAACCCCATGCCGTAGATGCGCATCCGCCGGTTCCCGGATTCCTCCCCGCCATGCTCAACGAGCGCCAGCTTCAGGTCGTCCGTCCAATCGCGCATGGCCTGCACGATGTCGGCCTCGATGCCGTGGATATCGATGGCCAGGTCGTCTTCCGGCGAAGTGCGTATCAACATATGGATGCGCGCCAGCACCTCTTCCGACAGGTGCACCGTGAATTCGGCGCTGCTGCCATGCAGCGCGCGTTTCAGAATCTCCTGGATTTTGGTGCGCAACTCGGTGTTGAAATTCTCGCGCGGCAGGTAGATCAGGCAGGAAAAGAAGCGGCCATAGATGTCGCGACGGATGAAGACGCGCGTCTTGCGGCGGTCGCCGAGCCGCAATATGCCCAGAGCGGTTTCGAGCAACGTTTTCTCGTCAATCTGGAACAGTTCATCGCGCGGGTAACGCTCGAGAATGGCGACGAGGTTCTTGCCCATGTGGCTGGTCGGCGGGAAACCGGCCTTCGCCAGCACGTTTGCCACCTTGTGACGCAACAGCGGAATTTCGCTGGGGTGATCGTGATAGGCGGAGGAAGTATATAAACCGACAAATCTCCGCTCGCCCAGCACATTGCCCTTGCCGTCAAAGCGCTGCACGCCGATGTAGTCGAGATAGCCCGGCCGGTGCACCGTTGCACGCGCATTGGCCTTGATCAACACCA
The DNA here is from genome assembly GCA_964360125.1 of uncultured Sterolibacterium sp. Taxonomy (GTDB): domain Bacteria; phylum Pseudomonadota; class Gammaproteobacteria; order Burkholderiales; family Rhodocyclaceae; genus JACRAR01. The sequence goes on along the minus strand of CAYHXK010000208.1, from coordinate 1,074 downwards.
ACAGGCGCGGTTCGCGCGCCTGCCTGCGGATGCCCGGAGGCAACTCGGCAAAGCTGGCGGAGATGCCTCCTTCCCGCGGCTCGCGCAGAACTCCCAACCCGCTGCGCGGGATTACCCTGAGCTGGTCTTCGCCATCGATGGAAACGAGTTCATAGTCGCGATATCCCAGAAAAGTGAAGTGACCGTCGTTCACCCATTCCAGAAACACTCTTGCTTCGCCAACCTCGTCCCTGGAGAAGCATGCCGGCGCTTTTCCGAGTTCTTCGATAATCGCGCTCATGCGATCGTTGATTGCATGCCAATCGCCGACCGCAGCGCGTACATCCGCCAGCACCGAGAGCACGCCATCGCCAAGCGCCTTTAACCGGACTGGATCGGTCTCGCGATCGACCTCGACATGAATGAATGATTCCTGCCGGCCTTCGGTCTCGTTCCCGACCACTTCCTGAAACTGGTTCTGTTTGTCCCGACGGATCCGGAACAACGGATGGAGGAACAGGTGCAGCGTGTAGCCCTGGCGGTTGATCTCCATGGTGACGGAATCGACCAGGAAGGGCATGTCGTCGTTGACGATCTCGATGACGGTGTGCGGCGAGGTCCAGCCGTGTTCTTCGAGTTGCGGATTGTAGACGCGGAGCCTGGGCATGCCGCCGGTGAAAGCATGGCTGAATGAAAAATGCGCCATCGCCGCGCCGTACAGGTCATCCACGCTGCGGCACACCATGTCTTCCGCATCCATTTGCCCGAAATAGTGACGGATAAAGTCCTGAACGACGGCATGCTGTGCCTGCGGCAGCCGGCTGAGCGCAAATTTCAAAACCGAGGCAAGAAGGTTTTGCTTTTGCTCTTCAAGATGGGAATACATCTCGTCTCCGGAATAGAATTGTCAGAGCCGTATTTTGAACCTCTTATCGCCTCATGGGTTGATCCACCAAGCATATTTTCTGCGAATGGCAATTCCCGGCAGATGCATCCAGATGGGGCAACTTGCGGATCGCATCCCAACGATGCTTGCCCGGAAGGATATCCTCCTGGCGGGCAGGTTCAGCCGAACCTGCCCGTAATGTAGTCTTC
>CAYHXK010000207.1:0-5217 GCA_964360125.1 uncultured Sterolibacterium sp. | reverse complement strand
ACTAGTGCCGCTCAGTTCGTCCGGATTCCTCCCCCGGCATCACATGGATCGCCTGTGCCAGTAAGGTAATCCGTGCCACTGACCCGACGACGACCGCGTTGCGTTGCGCGACGTGGGTCGGCACCGAAAACGTCAGCGGCAATCCGCCGCCGCCTTCCGGCCGCAACATGATCTGCGTATACGGGCCGAGAACAACGCAGTCCACGACGACGCCCGACACCGGATTTTCCGCCTCGCCGCGCGAGGGGCGGTCATGCCGGTGCAACAGGATGCCTTCGGACGGAATCACCCAACTCACCTTGTCGCCCGGAGCAAAGCCTGGGTTTCTCGCCACCTCCAGGCGCCGGCCCAGCCATTCCAAGCCGGACTTGCCATTCGAATCAGGCTTTCCGATGCGGCCCTCGAACAGATTGCCCAACCCGACCAGGCGCGCAATTGCCGCATTCGCCGGACGCGTCAAGACTTCGTCGGGCGGGCCGCTCTGCAGGCTGACGCCATGGTGCAGCAGCACCATGCGATCGGCAAGCATGCGCGCTTCATCCAGATCGTGCGTCACCAGCACGATGGGGATGGACAGCTCGCGCCGCAAGCGCGCCAGTTCCTGTTGCAATTTGCGCCGCGTCACCTGGTCGACGGCCGAAAACGGTTCGTCCAGCAGCAGCACCGCCGGCTCGCTGGACATGGTGCGCGCCAAGGCGCGGGCCAGCGCCACGCGCTGCTGCTGGCCGCCGGAGAGTTGCGCCGGAAATTGCTGCTCCAGACCGAGCAAATGCACCCGTGCCAGCCATTCCCGCGCTTGTGCGTCGCGCTTTCCGGACGGCAATTGCCATAGCGCCAGTGCGACGTTGTCCAGCGCCGACAGATGCGGCAACAAAGAGTAATTCTGGAACACCATGCCGACGCGCCGGTGTTGCGGCAGCGATACCACGCCGCATTCCCGATCGAGCCAGGTTGCAGAACCACAAGCCACGCGTCCATGTTGCGGCAGGTGCAGGCCGGCAATGCAACGCAGCACCGTTGATTTGCCGCTGCCGGAGGGGCCGACCAGTGCCAGGAGTTCGCCCGGCGCGCACTCCAGGGTGCAGTCGAGGGGAACCGGCGTACGCTGGCGCAGCGAGACGGAGAGGCCCATTGCCGGCGTAATCATCAGGCGCGATCGCGCCCACCCCGGCCGATGCGCCGGGTGAGCAGATTGAGCGCGCCGATGGCGGCGAAGGAGATTGCCACCAGCAGCGCCGACATCGTCGCGGCGCCGGACTCGTCGAAGGACTGGACGCGGTCGTAAATGCTGATCGCCACGGTGCGCGTCTCTCCCTGGATATTGCCGCCGACCATCAGCACCACGCCGAACTCGCCCAATGTATGGGCGAAGGTCAGCACCATTGCCGAGAGCAGGCCGGGCCAGGCCAGCGGCAGTTCCACCCGCCACAGGGTGCGCCAGCCGGAGAGGCCGCAGCACCAGGCCGCCTCGCGCGCCTCGCGCGGGATGGCATCGAAGGCGCGCTGGATCGGCTGCACCGCGAAGGGCAGATTGAAGACCAGCGAAGCCAGCAGCAGGCCGTCGAAACTGAACACCAGCGCGCGCCCGGTCAGCATGTGATAGGCCTGGCCGAGCGCCGAGTTGCTGCCAAGAGCGATAAGCAGGTAGAAACCCAGCACCGTCGGCGGCAGCACCAGCGGCAACGCCACCACGGCTTCCAGCAGGCCCTTGCCGGCGAAGCGCGACCAGGCCAAAGGCCGCGCCAGCAGGATCGCCAGCGGCAACAGCAGGCATGTGGTGGCAGTTGCCAGTTGCAGCGAGAGGGTGAGAGCGGGCCAGTCCATCAGGGTTCGGGCGGCGCGAAACCGTGGCTTGAAAGCATGGCGCGCACTGCCGGCGTTTGCATGAAAGCATAGAACCGTTGCGCCGTCTCGCCGGCGCCCTGGATCAGCACCATGCGCTGACGCAGCGGCGCATGCCAGTTTTCCGGCAGGGTGGCGAAAACCCCGCGCCCGACGAACTCCGGAGCACCGGCCAGCGCCAGCGGGATGATGCCCGCCTGGGCCGATCCGCTGGCGGCGAACTGCGCGGCCTGGGCGGCATTCTCGCCCAGCACCAATTTGTTTTCCAACGCCTCCCAAACACCGGCCCGCTGCAATGCCTCGCGGGCGGCGCGGCCATAGGGAGCGTGCTCGGGGTTGGCGATGGCCAGGCGCTTGAGACGGCCATCGCGCGTAGCGGCGGCAAGATCGCCTAGATTGCGGTCGGCCTGCAAGGGCGATCCGTTCGGAATGAACAGCGCCAGCCGGCCCAGCGCATACAGCTTGCCGGCACCCATGGTGCGATGGGCCCGCTGCAGCAGTTCGACATAACTCTCATCGGCGCTGAAAAACAGTTCGAACGGCGCGCCCTGGAGAATCTGCCGCGCGAACACGCCGGAGGAACCGAAGGACAGGCGCAGCTTGCGGCCGCTTTCGCGCTCGAAGGCCAAGGCGATTTGCGGCAGGACGAACTTGAGGTCGGCGGCCGCCGCCACCGCCGGCGCCGCGCCTGTCTGTTCGAAGGCTGCATGCCCCATCCCCCCGCATGCCAGCAGGCAGCAAAGGATAAACAAGCGGAACCTGGTCGGCAGGAGTTTGCGCATGGACTCAAGTTTAACTTGTCGATGCTTGCCAGGGCCAGCTTCTTGCCGTGCGTAGCCAATGTCATCAGTCGCGTTACTTTTTTGCGGGAAGTCGTTCAGGTCACTGAAAAAAATGGCACGGCGGGAGGGGCGCCGTGCCATTTTCCGGGCTGTTGCGGCAATATGCTTTGTCGCCCCGGAAACCTGGTCTTCTAGTCTTCAACTTCGTCCCAACCGGTGATCATGGCCTTGATGTGGGCGGTGGGCGTGTGCCCGGCGGTCGCCAGGTAGATGTGGGCGATGAAGAAGATCAGGATCATGAAAGCGCCCGCCGTATGGAACAACGCCACCCATTCCAGCGACAGATATTTATCCACGCCCCACTCCCGCCAGGAACCGTAGAACAGGTAGAACCAGCCCGAGAACCAGATCACCGGCGAGATCACCAGCAGCAGGAACAGGTAAGCCAGGCGCTGCAGCGGATTGTGCTTGCGCAGCGTGGTGGCGCGGAAGGGGTGGGGCGCATGGGTGAAGATGCCGGTCAGGTAGTACTTCAGCATGGCATCGACTTTCTCCAGGGTCGGGATGTATTGCCGCCATTCCCCCGTCGTGAGGTGCCAGAAGATGGCGAACACCCACAAAGTAATCAGGGACCAGGCGGCAATGGTATGCAAGCCCACGGCCTGCTTGAAGCCGAGGAAAGCATAGGCGCCATGGATCTCAAAGCCGGTGAACATCATGAAAACGATCAGCGCGGCCTGCGTCCAGTGCCAGAAGCGTTCGAAGCGCTTGAATACATATATTCTGTTTGCGGACATGGAATTAACCTGCCTTTCTGCTGAGATAGATACGCACGCCGCCATGCACTACGACGCCGATCAATGCGGCTAGGGCAGCCAGCCAACCGAGGAAATCCAGTGTGCGGCTGGAATCCCTGCCCGGCATGTAGATGCCCTCGACGTTCTGCAGGCGGCCGTTCTTGCTGTGGCATTGAACGCAACTCAAGGCGTCTTCCTTGGGCGCGACCATGTGGGTAATCGGCCAGGTCATCTCCGTCTTGACGAAGTCGAACTTGCCGCCGAAGGGACGCCCGGCCGCTTCCGAACCGGCCTTCAGCGCGGCCTCCCACTTGAAGTTATCCCAGTAGGCGGTATCGTCCTTCTCGCCATAGCCAACCGCAGTGTGAGGCACCAGCAAGGACTTGGTTTCCAAATCGTAGGGCTGCTTGCCGCGGAACACCTTGACCGGCCAGATGCGCGATTTACCGTCGGTCGGGCTGCCGTCGTAGCGGTTGATCTGGGTCACCCCGGTGGTGTTGACCGGGTCGCCGAGCAGGGTGTATTTCACCTTGCCGTTAATCCAGATGTATTCGGGAATCACTTCGGACTCATAGGTGAAATTACCCTTCTTGCTGCTGTAGCTCTCATGGCGCCCGGAGCTGTCCTTGGTGGTGAAAGGCTTGCCATCGGCCGTCAGCTTGCCGGCGGTCGACCAGTCCCAGGTCATCTTGGTGGCGACGTTGCCCCGTGCGTACTGCGGAATATGGCAGGTCTGGCACGCCAGTTTGTCGCTGTGCTGGTTCAGTTTGTCCGCCATTTCCGCACTCTTGTGCGGCGACTGGCCATGGCAGGACTGGCAAGTGGTGGGATTCGACGTATCCTGTTTGCCGCGAATATGGGCGGGTTCGGTATCCTTCCCGGTTGGCGTGTAGCGGCTGCCAGGGATGTTGTGTCCGGTGGTGGCATGGCAGGTGGCACAGGTAAAGTTCAGTCCCTTGGCATCCATGTGCACGTCCAGATACTTGGACGGATTCGTCATGGAGGAGTCGAGATCACCATGTTTCACCGCATCGCCGCCGCCGCCGTAGAAGTGGCAGGCGACGCAGGTGGCGCGACTGGTGGGCCCGACGCTCTGCGCAATCTTGGGCAGGTTCGCCGGTTTCACCATCCTGCCGGACTTGGGCGGGAACTCCATCTCCTTGTAGGCCGGATGGCCCGCGAGGCCCGGCAGCTTCTTGTAGGTAGCGGTGGTGTCGTGGCAGACGAGGCAGTCGACATTCGCTTCGGAAGCAAAGTCGAAGCTGTCGTCCTTCCAGCCGTAGCCGACGTGGCAGGCGTTGCAGAAAGCACGGTTGGACGGCACCGCGGTACAGAAGTTGTTGACGATGTGCTTCTTGCCCAGTTTCTGCTGGTTCTCGGGATTGATGAACTCCCAGGTCCAGTGCTTGGTCTTGTGGATCTGCTTGGCCGCCTCGGTGTGACAGGACAGGCAGGCCTTGGTGACCTCGGGACCGGACTTGAAGTTCTCCTGCAACACCTTGAATTTCGAGTGGTCGGCGGTAGACTTGGAGGCGGCCTTGGTGGCGGCTGCCGCGACTACTGCGGGAGTGGCGGGCACCGCAGCCGCCGCGGCTGGAGTTGCCGCAGCTGGTACCACTGGTACCACTGGTGCCTTTGGCGCCGCTGGCGCCGCCGGTTCGGGCGCTGCCAGAGCGACATAAGTCGCCGCCCCCAGCAAGGCCAGTACAAGAATGAGTTTGCGCATGATTTTCCCCTCGCGCTCAGCAACCGCTGCCGCCGGCGAACGAGACGGTACACATTGAAATCCCGTGAAC
>CAYHXK010000206.1:1635-5233 GCA_964360125.1 uncultured Sterolibacterium sp. | reverse complement strand
TCCGGCCCGGCCGGCGGCATCGTCGGCATGGTGCGCACGGCGCAGGCGGCCGGTTTCGAGCGGATCATCGGTTTCGACATGGGCGGCACCTCGACCGACGTGTCGCACTATGCAGGCGAGTTTGAACGCGCCTTCGAGACCCAGGTGGCCGGCGTGCGCATGCGCGCGCCGATGATGAGCATCCATACCGTTGCCGCCGGCGGCGGTTCGATCCTGCACTTCGACGGGGTGCGCATGCGCGTCGGCCCCGACTCGGCCGGCGCCAAGCCCGGCCCTGCCAGCTACCGCAACGGCGGGCCGCTGACGGTGACCGATTGCAACGTGCTGCTGGGCAAGCTCCAGCCGGATTATTTCCCGCGCGTATTCGGTCCGCATGCAGACCAGCCTTTGAGTGCCGCTGCCGTCCGCGAGCAGTTCGCCGCGCTGGCGGCCCGCATGGGGCGCACGCCGGAGCAGGTGGCCGAAGGATTTCTCGACATCGCCGTGGCCAACATGGCCAACGCCATCAAGAAAATTTCGGTGCAGCGCGGCTACGACGTCACCAAATACACCTTGTGCTGCTTCGGCGGCGCGGCGGGCCAGCATGCCTGCCTGGTGGCCGACGCCCTGGGCATGACCAAGGTCCTGATCCATCCGCTCGCCGGCGTGTTGTCGGCTTACGGCATGGGTCTCGCCGACATCGTGGCGATGCGCGAGCGCAGCGTCGAACTGCACCTGGCCGAGCAACATCTGCCGCACTGCGCAAGCGTACTGGTCGAATTGGGCGGGGAAGCGCATGCCGAGGTGGCGGAACAGGGCGTCGCTCCCGCTCGGATCAGCCTGCTGCAACGTGCCCACCTGCGCTACGAAGGCACCGATTCGGCGCTGCTGGTGGATTTCGGCACGCTCGCCGAAATGCAGAGCCGCTTCGAGACGGCTTACCGCCAGCGCTACAGTTTCCTCATGCCCGGTCGGGCGCTGATCGTCGAGGCCCTGTCGGTCGAGGCGGTCGGCGCCAGCGTTGAGCAGTCGGTTCCGGCTGACACGCTGCTGGCGCCGACTGCCTTGCCGGCGCCGCAGCCAGCGGTGCGGGTGCGCATGAGCAGCGGCGGCGCGGTTTACGAAACTGCGGTATATCTGCGCGACAAACTGCTCCAGGGCATGCGCCTGATGGGTCCGTGCATCGTCTCGGACGCCAATGCCACCACGGTGATCGAGCCAGAATGGCAAGCCAACCTGCTCGGCGGCGGCGAACTATTGCTGAGCCGTGCCCGGCCGCGTAAGAGGCGCGAGGCCATCGGCACGCAGGTGGACCCGGTGATGCTGGAAATCTTCAACAACCTGTTCATGAACATCGCCGAACAGATGGGGGCGACGCTGGCCAACTGCGCGTATTCGGTGAACATCAAGGAGCGCCTGGATTTTTCCTGCGCGCTGTTCGATGCCGTGGGCAACCTGATTGCCAACGCGCCGCACATGCCGGTGCACCTCGGTTCGATGGGCGAGAGCATCAAGACGGTGCTGCGGAAAAATGCCGACGCCATGCATCCCGGCGATGCCTGGGTGTTGAACGATCCCTATAACGGCGGCACCCACCTGCCCGACGTGACGGTGGTGACGCCGGTGTTCTACGAGACCCCGTGCAGTGCCGGCGCGCTGCTGTTTTTCGTCGCTTCGCGCGGCCACCATGCCGACATCGGCGGCATCACGCCCGGCTCGATGCCGCCCGACTCGCGCGACGTGTTCGAGGAGGGGGTGCTGCTCGACAACGTCAAGCTGGTCGAAAACGGCGTGATGCGCGAGGCGGAGTTTCGCGCGCTGCTGGCTTCGGCGAAATATCCGGCGCGCAACCCCGACCAGAATGTCGCCGATCTGCGCGCGCAGATCGCCGCCAACGAGAAAGGCGTGCAGGAACTGCGCAAGATGCTGGCCGAATTCGGCCTGGCTACGGTCAGCGCCTATATGCGGCATGTGCAGGACAACGCCGAGGAAGCGGTGCGGCGCGTCATCGGCGCGCTCCGGGATGGCGAATTCGCCGTGGAGATGGACAACGGCGCGACGATCCGCTGCCGCATCGCGGTCGATCCTGCCGCGCGCGGCGCGACGCTGGATTTCAGCGGCAGCAGCGCGCAGTTGCCGGACAACTTCAACGCCCCGCGCGCAGTCTGCATGGCGGCGGTGCTGTATGTGTTCCGCACCCTGGTGGATGACGACATCCCGATGAATGCCGGCTGCCTGAAGCCGCTCCAGGTCGTCATTCCCGAGGCTTCGATGCTCGATCCGCGCTTCCCGGCGGCGACCGTGGCCGGCAATGTCGAGACCTCGCAGGCCATCACCGATTGCCTGTATGGCGCGCTTGGGGTGATGGCGGCGGCGCAGGGGACGATGAACAACTTCACCTTCGGCGACGCGCAATACCAATATTACGAGACCATCGCCGGCGGTTCCGGCGCCGGTCCGGGGTATGATGGCGTGTCGGTGGTGCAGACGCACATGACCAACTCGCGCCTGACCGATCCGGAAGTGCTGGAATGGCGCTTCCCGGTGCTGCTGGAGAGCTTCGCCGTCCGCGCCGGCTCGGGCGGGGCGGGAGCGCGGCGCGGCGGCGACGGCGGCATCCGCCGGGTGCGCTTCCTGGCGCCGATGACCGCCTCGATCTTGTCCAACCGCCGCCGCGTGGCGCCATTTGGATTGGCGGGCGGCGGTGACGGCGCTCCCGGCAAAAATAGCGTCGAGCGCAGCGACGGCACGCGCGTGGAGCTTCCCGCCAGCGCTTCGGTAGAGATGCAGCCTGGCGATGTTTTCGTGATTGAAACGCCGGGAGGCGGGGGCTATGGCGCCCCGGCCAGAATACAGGAGTCCACATGAAACTCGACGATCTGATCCCCGATTTGCACGCCCGCGTCGCGGCCATCCGCCGCGACATCCATGCCCATCCGGAACTCGCCTTCGGCGAATGGCGCACCGCCGATGTCGTGGCGAAAAAACTCGAGTCTCTCGGCCTGGCGGTGCATCGCGGCCTGGCCGGCACCGGCGTGATCGGCAGCTTGCAGGCCGGCAGCAGCGGTCGCGCCATCGGCTTGCGCGCCGACATGGACGCGCTGCCGCTCGACGAACTCAATGCCTTCGAGCACCGCTCGCGCCATCCGGGACAGATGCATGCCTGCGGTCATGACGGCCATACCGCGATGCTGCTGGGTGCGGCCGAGGCTCTGGCGGCGCTGCGCAGCCAGGGAAACTTCGAAGGCACGGTGCATTTCATTTTCCAGCCGGCCGAGGAGGGGGATGGCGGCGGTCGCGTCATGGTCGAGCAAGGTCTGTTCGAAAAGTTCTCGATGCAGTCGGTATTCGGCCTGCACAACTGGCCAGGCCTGCCGGCGGGGCAGATGGCCGTTTTGAGCGGCCCGGTCATGGCCGGCGCCGACCGCTTCGAGATTGGCGTCACCGGCCGCGGCGGCCACGCCGCGATGCCGCAGCAGGCGGCCGATACCGTGGTTGCCGCGTGCGCCCTGGTGCAGTCCCTGCAAACCCTGGTCAGCCGCAATACCGAGCCGTTCGAGCCGGCTGTGCTGTCGGTGACGCGCTTCCATGCCGGCCACGCCGACAATGTGCTGCCGGA
>CAYHXK010000206.1:0-1535 GCA_964360125.1 uncultured Sterolibacterium sp. | reverse complement strand
TGCATGCTGCACAGCCCGCACTACGATTTCAACGACGAGATCATCCCGCTGGGAATACGCTACTGGGTGGCGCTGGTCGAAAGGCTCCTGGCGCCGGCTTGATCAATGCAAGGTCTTGCCGGCGGAAGGAAAAAGTTCTGCGACGATGCTGCCGCCGAAGCGATATTCCTGGTTGCAGATATCGTCGCGGATGAGGATCTGGCTGTGTTCGGCGAGGATGCTTTCCAATTCCGCGCGACCCAGCGCGGCGAGCATGCCGCGCACCTTGTCCTCGTCGCGCGGGCAGTGGTAAGTCACCGGCCGCGGCTCGAACAGGCGCAGCGTTTCCTCCGGGAAGAGCCGCGGTAGCAGCGTTGCGGCGGGCAGCAGCAATTCGCCTGGGCGCACTGTGGCGGCGAGCAGTTGGATCCGGTTCCAGCAGTCGGCATCTGGCCCATCGTGCGCATCGCGTGCCGGGTGGGACATGTCGCCGCGGGCAGGCAGGGTTTGCAGGAACAGGCCGGCGGCATGACGGCTGTCGGCGCTTAGCCACAAGCGCGCCGGCTGCTGCTCGGATTGCGCCAGATAGTGTTCGAATATTTCCGCGATGCTCTCGCCGGCCAAGGGTACGGTGCTCTGGTAAGGTTGGGACGCCGCATCGTTTTGCAGGCTCAATGAGAGCCGGCCGTCGCCAAGCAGCTGGCGGGGGGTGGCGTGCATGGCGTTTGTCGCGCCCCGGCTCTTGGCCATGCCGCGCAGCTGCAATTGCTCATTGCAGTCGACCACCAGCAAGGACACCTCGCCGCTGCCTTGCGCCTGCAAGGTGAGCCGCGCCGGCGTCTTGAGGTGGCTGCCGATCAGCGCAGCGACGGCCGCCATCTCGCCCAGCAGCGATTCGACGGGCGGCGTGTAGCCGCGTTCGCGCAACATGGCCTGCCAGGCGTCGGAAAGCAGCACCAAGGAACCGCGAATATCCTGACCCTCGAAAATGAAGGGAGTGACCGTATTCGAATGGCCGGACATGCGAGAACTGCCTACTTGACGAAACTGGCGAACAACTGTGGATCGAAGCCGACCAGCAATTGCGTTCCCGTCTCGACCACGGGACGCTTGATCAGGCTGGGATATTCGAGCATCAGCGCCACGGCCTGGCTCTGCGTGGCGATGTCCTGCTGCTCCGGCGTCAGCTTGCGCCAGGTGGTGCCGCGCGTGTTCACCAGCGATTTCCAGCCCAGCTGCCGGCACCACTGCACCAGCCGGGCGCGCTCGACGCCCTGTTTCTTGTAGTCGTGAAAAACCAATTCGACGCCGTGCGTCTCGCACCAGGCGAAGGCTTTTTTCATCGTCCCGCAGTTCTTGATGCCGTAAATCCTGACCATAAAAATATCATCGGAAGCAAAGTACGTATTGTAGACGGTCAAAGTGCGTTCGGTTCATGTGAACGGCTGGTTCGACGACTACGACAAGCTCGGCAGCACGCGCCGCTTGCTGGCCCAGGAGTTCGGCGTCGCCAATGTCTCCGAGTATGCCGAGCGTATCGAGCAGTTGCCGGCCTG
>CAYHXK010000205.1:0-5255 GCA_964360125.1 uncultured Sterolibacterium sp. | reverse complement strand
CCGCGACCATGCCTCCGCCAGGAATCGTTTTCAGCGGATCGGGGTTGTCCTGGCACCAGCCGGCGACAGTGGCAAGTTCCAGGAAGGGCGCGCCCGGATCGAGCGCCAGCGTCACACGCTGACGCGGCAGCAAGGCGCCGCGCTGGTCGAACAGCGGCCCGGCCTGTTCCGAGGCGGCGCGGGTACGCGCCTCGACCGCGCGGAAGGCCTCGATCAGCTGCAGCCATGCCGCGCGGTTGGCCGCGCTGGCGGCGCTGCCCGGATCATGCTGGGAGTCGATGCGCGGCATTATTCTTCCAGCATCCAGGCAGGCGGCCGGGACAGCGGGAATCCCTGATAGGGCTGCGAGCGGTCGTGGCTATTCAGCGGCCAGGGTTGGCGCGCATTGGGCACGCCGCCATCGATGCGCACGCAACTGCCGGTGATGAAACCGGCAGCCTCGGACAACAAGAATACGACGGCGGCCGAAACCTCGGCTTCGGTGCCAAAGCGTTGCAAGGGCACCTTGCGTTTCAAAGTCCTGGCCAGCGCCCGAAACTCCGGCGGATAGGTCTCGAAACCGGACGAGGCGATCCAGCCTGGCGCCACGGCATTGACGCGCACCCCGGCGTGCGCCCATTCGCAGGCCGCCGTTTCGGTGAAGTTGAGCATGCCGGCGCGCGCCGCACCGGAATGGCCCATGCCCGGCATGCCGTTCCACATGTCGGCGAGGATATTCACGATGGCGCCGCCATTCTCTTCCATCCATTGCGTGTAGCACTCGCGCGCCATCAGGAAACCGCCGGTGAGGTTGGTGCGGATCACCGTCTCCCAGCCTTTCTGCGAAATCTCCTTGAGCGGCGCCGGATACTGACCGCCGGCGTTGTTGAACAGACCGTCGATGCGGCCGTGCTGCCCGACGATGGCGGCGACGGTTTCCCTGACGCATTCCTCTTCGCGGATGTCGCAGGCGTGGCAACTGACATCCGCCCCGGCATAGGCCGCAAGGATTTCCGCCCGCACCGCTGCGAGTTTCTCCAGCTTGCGACCGAGCAGCGCCACGGCGGCGCCGAGACTGGCCAGTTCGTGAGCGGTACAGCGGCCGATGCCGGAACCGCCGCCGGTAATGATCACCGTGCGATCATGAAACAGGCCCGGCCGGAAAACTGAACGGTAATGCATAAGCTGTCCCACTTGGATGTCCGGCAAGCTTAGCAGCGGACTGCCAAGCAATCAATTGCTTGGTAAAAACAAACGCCAAACAAAGGTCAAGCAACCAAGAGGGGTTATGCGAAAACGCTGAGTTTTGCCGAAGTCGAGGTCGCGGTGTTATCGCTACCCACAACGCTACCGGCCGTGCTCCCGACAGAATAGGCGCGCGTCAGTTGTTGGCGGCTTGCATCGGCGCTGGCATTGGACGCCGACTCGGCCTGCGATGCCTGCTGATGCATCAAGTCAGCGCGGCCCTGTGCCTCGAGCTGACTACCGATGGAGGCGACGCGGTAATCCTGCGGACTAGGGTCGCGCGGCGCCAAGGCCGCCTTCTGGATCAGTTGCCCCTTGTCGATGTTGGCCTGGGGCTTGTCTTCCGGAGCAGTATCGATGCCGACCTCGCCGGCTACCGCATATTGCTTGCCATCCGGCCCATAAGTGTAAGTAAAGTTGGCGGCGCTGGTGATCACTTCGCGACCGGCCGCGAGGTGGGCCTGCTCGTGAGCGCGCACCGTGCGATCGATCTGCTGCAACTCCCCAACGGCGCGCTGCTGTTCCGCCGTCAGTTGCCTGGGTCCGAGATTAGATGCGCTCTTGCTGGAAGTGTTGGCTGCACTGCCGCCGCTCGTACTGGCGGTCTTTGCGGCGGCTTGACTGTCGTCAACTTTCGCCGCCTCCTTGGCCACCCCGCCGCCGCGCGGCAAGGTGGCCTCCAGCTGTTCGCGCTGGGCGACAAGCTGATAACCCGTTGCCTGCGATATGCCGGCAGTGCTGAGACTGACGCCGAGCGTTGCCATGACGATTAACCGGGTTGACCAATTAATTATTCAAATAATAGTCCAATCTGCCGTAAATGGAAGAGGGAGCATGCGCGTGAGTTTTGAGTAACTACACCCCATTTTGCCTGAACCACGCTTGCATGCGTTTCCAGCCGTCCTCCGCGGCATCCTTGCGGTAGCTGGGACGATAATCGGCATGAAAGGCGTGCGGCGCATCGGGATAAACGTGCAGTTCGGATTTGCCGCCGGCCTTCTTGATCGCCTCGCGCATCGCTTCGACATCGGCCAGGGGAATGCCCTGGTCCTTTTCGCCATACAGGCCCAGCACCGGCGCTTTGAATTCCTTGGCCAGGTCCAGCGGATACTTGGGCGTGTTGGCATTCACTTCGCCGTCCAGCCTTCCGTACCATGCCACGCCCGCCTTCACTTGGGGGTTATGCGCCGCAAACAGCCAGGTAATGCGGCCGCCCCAGCAGAAGCCGGTGACGCCCAAGCGCGCTACATTGCCGCTATTCTTTCCGGCCCAGGCGACGCAGGCGTCGAGATCGCCCATCACTTGCGCATCGGGGACCTTGGCGATGATGCCGGACAAAATGTCGCCGACATTGGCAATCTTGCGCGGATCGCCCTGGCGCGCGAAGAGTTCCGGCGCGATGGCAAGATAGCCGAGCTTGGCGAGTCGGCGGCAGACATCCGCGATGTGCTCATGCACCCCGAAGATTTCCGAAACCACCAGGATCACCGGGAAATTGGCGCCGCTCGCCGGTTGCGCCCGGTAGGCGACCATTTCGCCGTCCTTCACCGGCACCTTGATCTCGCCTGCGACGAGGCCCTTGCTGTCGGTGCTGATCGCCGTCTGGGCCAGGCTCGGCTGCACGGCCAGGGCGAAACCGGCGCCCAGGGTGGTGACCATGAAGCTGCGGCGGGTAAATGGAACTTCGGGCAACAAACTGTCGAATTCGGCCTTGCTCATGTGGGAATCTCCTAGCACTGGGTTGGGGGACGCGTAAAATTATACTGGAATCGTTTAAATTTCAATCAATCAATATGTTCAGGGAGATTTGACCATGTCCGCAACCCCTTCAATCAGCCGCTACCCCGTGCCGACTCTGGCCGAACTGCCGGAGGATATCCGTGGCCGCATCCTCGCGGTGCAGGAAAAATCCGGCTTCGTGCCCAACGTATTTCTGGCCCTGGCGCATCGGCCGGCCGAGTTTCGCGCCTTTTTCGCCTACCACGATGCATTGATGGAAAAGGATTCGGGGCTGAGCAAGGCCGAGCGCGAGATGATCGTCGTCGCCACCTCCAACGCCAACCAGTGCCAGTACTGCGTCGTCGCGCACGGGGCAATCCTGCGCATCCGCGCCAGGAATCCGCTGCTGGCCGACCAGGTGGCGGTCAATTACCGCAAGGCCGACATCACGCCGCGCCAGCGCGCCATGCTCGATTTCGCGCTGAAGGTGTCGCAGGAGGCCTACGCCATCAATGATGCCGACTTCGTCACGCTGCGCGGGCATGGCTTCGACGACGAGGATATCTGGGATATCGGCGCCATCAGCGCCTTCTTTGGCCTGTCCAACCGCATGGCCAACCTGACCGAGATGCGGCCCAACGACGAGTTCTATCTGCTCGGCAGGCTGCCGAAAACCTAAACTCCCTGATCCGCGGCCTGGCTGCCAGCCAGGTGGGCAATGGCATTGGCATAGTAGGCGAGCATCTCCAGTTGCTCCGGCGCCGCCCGGAACAGCCCGTCTTCTTCGGTCACCATATGGCGCAGGGTCAGCATGCGCAGACCCACACCGAAGGCGTAATCCTGGTCCTGGCGCGGGATGTAGAGATGCGCGCAGGCGGCTTCCAGTTCGCGCATGCGCGCATGCGCCGCCGACTTCAGTTCCAGTTCGCTCAGGGCGCGTTGCGGCTCGCGCACCAGGACGCTGGCCACCAGGGACACCGGCAGCACCGGGACGATCCGTCCGATGGCGCCCATCAGGCGTTCCGCCAGGATGACGATTTCGGCGTGGCGCGCCGCATCGTCGAGCGCGGGGAAGTGCAGGCCGCGCTCGCGCGCATAGGCGCGCATCGAGAGCGGCGTGCCGAAGTTGACGCAGGCATAACCGAAGCGGTGCCAGCCGCCGCCCAGCGCCTGCATCAAGTTGCGCAGAAAGAAGCCGGCGGCGATGGCCACGCCGCGCAACTTGCCCGGACGCGGCGCCTGGGGATGCAGCTTGAGCAACTGGCTGCGGTCCTCGAGGACGCGGTCGTAATTCAGCCCGACCGGGATGAATACCAGGTCGCGCCGGTCCTCTTCATCACGCTCGTCGAAGGATTTCAGCATGTAGTCGAGCAGGCCGAATTTCGGCGCGCGCAGGCGGCCATCGACGCTCAGCCCACCCTCGGGGAAGACCGCCTGGGTGACGCCCGCCGCCGAAGCCATCTGCACATAGCGCGCCAGCACCGTGCGGTACAAGGCATCGCCGGAGTTGCGCCGCACGAAATACGCGCCCATGGCGCGCACCAGTTGTTGCAGCGGCCAGACCCGCGCCCATTCGCCGACCGCGAAGGAGAGCGTGGCCCGCTCGGCGGCGAGGAAGGCGACCAGCACGTAATCCATGTTGCTGCGATGATTGATGACGAAGACGATGGTCGACTTCGGATCGAGCCGCGCCAGCGCCGCCTCGTCGACATAGCCGATGCGCACGCGATACAGGGTGCGCGCGGTCCACCGGGCGATGGCGTAGCCGATGCGGAAGTAGAGGTAGGCGTTGAAGGACGGAACGATTTCGCGCGCGTAGCGGTCGACGCGCCGCCACACCATGCTGATGTTCTCGCCGCTGTCGCGCGCGCAGGCCAGCGCGGCCGCCTGTACCTTGGGGTCGTGGAACAGCCGGTCGATCAATACCTGACGGCGGGTCAGCTTGAACGATGGCAGTTCCACATGCAGCCGGCCGCCGATCTGGCGGATCACCGTGTTGATGCGGCGGCGGAAAAACCAGCGCATGCCCGGCGCCAGCAGCAACACCAGCGCCGCCCATCCCGCCAGGACGACGAGTATCGCGAAAAACCACAGCGGCAGCGCGACCGGATCATTCATCCTGAAAACGGCGTTTCACCGCAAAGGACGCAGATACCCTCTGGGGCATAAAGGACGCAAAGGAAAACAAGGAATTGGTGAATCGACTATGTTGCATACGCACTTGAACTCCTTTGCGTCCTTTATGCCCCAGAGGGTATCTGCGTCCTTTGCGGTTCAATAGATTTTTCTGCGATCATAGCAGCCATGACCAT
>CAYHXK010000204.1:0-5261 GCA_964360125.1 uncultured Sterolibacterium sp. | reverse complement strand
TCGGGGTGGAACTCCTCCAGCCCGGTGAGTTTCTCGCCGACGCCGGCGAACTTGATCGGTTTTCCGGTGACATGACGCACCGACAGCGCCGCGCCGCCGCGCGCGTCGCCGTCGAGCTTGGTAAGGACGATGCCGGTCAGCGGCAAGGCCTCGCTGAAGGCCTTGGCGGTATTCACCGCATCCTGGCCGAGCATGGCGTCGACCACGAACAGCGTCTCGATCGGCTTGAGCAGCGCGTGCAGTTCCTTGATTTCGGCCATCATCGCGGCATCGATGGCGAGCCGGCCGGCGGTGTCGACGAACAGCACGTCGTGGTAATGCTTCTTGGCGTAATCGAGCGCCGCCGCGGCAATTTCCTGGGGATTCTGGCTCGGATCGGAAGGGAAGAAGTCGATTCCCGCCTGCGCCGAGACGGCCTTCAACTGCTCGATGGCGGCTGGACGGTAGACGTCGCAGGACACCGCCAGGACTTTCTTTTTCTGCCGCTCCTTGAGCCATTTGCCGAGCTTGGCGGTGGTGGTGGTCTTGCCGGCGCCTTGCAGGCCGGCCATCAGGATTACCGCCGGCGGCTGGGTGGCGAAACTCAGGCCGACCCCGGCGCCGCCCATCAGCTCGGTCAGCTCGCGGTGAACTACACCGACCAGCGCCTGGCCGGGGGTGAGCGAGCCGATGACTTCCTGGCCGACGGCTTTTTCCTTGACGCGGGCGATGAATTCCTTCACCACCGGCAGGGCGACGTCGGCTTCGAGCAGCGCCATGCGCACTTCGCGCAGCATCTCGGAAATATTATCTTCGCTCAGGCGCGCCTGGCCGCGCAGCGTCTTGACGACCTTGGCCAGGCGTAGTGTGAGATTGTCGAGCATGGGGTTTATGGTCTGCGACTATGAATTGAATGCGATTAAGGTAAACTGACGGGATGCCCGCGATTCTACTGCATCTCCTTGCCGCCGCCCTGTATGCCGGCCTGGCCGCCCATTTCTGGCGCACCCGCTGGCGTGGGGCGCTACTGGCGCAACCGCTGGCCGGCCTGTTGCCATGGGAGCGGCTGCTGCTGCTGGCGGCGTTGCTGCTGCACGGCGTCACTCTCGGCCAGGAAATCTTCGCCGATGGCGCGATGCGCTTCGGCTTCTCGGTGGCGCTGTCGCTGATGCTGTGGCTGGCGATCATGCTCTACTGGGTCGAGAGTTTTTATGCCCGCATGGAAGGGCTGCAGATGCTCGGCCTGCCGCTGGCCACCGTCTGCGTGTTGCTGCCGGCGCTGTTTCCCAGCCAGCACCTGCTGGTCAATGCCCATTCCGCGGCCTTTCGCGCCCACTTCCTGATGGCGATGCTGGCCTACAGCTTGTTCACCCTCGCCGCATTGCACGCGCTGCTGATGGCCGTCGCCGAGAAGCGCCTGCATCAGGGCCGCCTGTCGCCTTTGCTGGCGGGCCTGCCGCCATTGCTGACCATGGAAGCGCTGCTGTTCCGCCTGATCCACATTGCTTTCCTGCTGCTGACGCTGACGCTGGTCTCGGGCATTTTCTTTTCCGAGACGCTGTTCGGCAAGGCGCTTTCGTTCAACCACAAGACGGTATTCGCCATCCTCTCCTGGCTGATCTTCGCCGCGCTGCTGATCGGCCGCCATCTGCGCGGCTGGCGCGGCCGCCTGGCGCTGCGCTGGACGCTGGCCGGTTTCGCCGCGCTGTTGCTGGCCTATGTGGGCAGCCGCTTCGTTCTGGAAGTGATTCTCGGCCGGGTCGCCTAGCCTGAAACGCTCGCCCCTGGCGCTTAATGGACGAACTATCCCTCTCCGCTCAATTTGCCGTGCTGGCGGTGTTGCTGGTGATTTCCGGCTTCTTCTCCATCGCGGAGACGGCCATGATGGCCAGCAACCGCCACCGCCTGCGCCATCTGGCCCAACAGGGCAGCCGTGGCGCGGCGTTGGCGCTAACCCTGCTCGGCAAGACCGACAAGCTGCTCGGGGTCATCCTGCTCGGCAATACCCTGTTCAACGCCGCCGCCGCCATGCTCACCGGCCACATCGCGCTGGCGGTATTCGGCCAGGAAAAATGGACGCTGGAGGCCGGCACCCTGTTCGTCACTTTCTGCCTGCTGGTGTTTTCGGAAATCACGCCCAAGGTCATTGGCGCCACCTACCCGGATTCGATCACCCAGCGCATCAGTTTCGTCCTGGCGCCGTTGCTGCGCATTACCTATCCGGTGGTGTGGTTCACCAACCTGTTTGTCACCGTCCTGCTCAAACTTCTACGCCTGCAACCCAAGCCGGGCCATGAGATGCAGCGCCTGTCGCCCGAGGAGTTGCGCGGCCTGGTGCTGGAGGCCGGCCACTTCATTCCCGGCCAGCACCAGACCATGCTGCTCAATCTGTTCGACCTCGAGCACATCAGCGTCGAGGACATCATGACGCCGCGCGGCGAGATCGAGGCGCTGGATATCCGGGCGCCGCTGGAGAAAATTCGCGAGCAGCTTGCCACCAGCTTTCACCGGCGCCTGCCGGTGTATGAGGACGATCCCGGCAATGTCATTGGCATTTTGCAGCAGAGAAGGCTGCTATCCAGCCTGCTCGTCGAGGAACTGAGCGCCGACCTGTTGCGCGAGCATCTTGCCGCACCCTACTTCATTCCGGCGGCGACCACGGTCTACGCGCAACTGCAATTCTTCCAGGAGAACCGCCAGCGCATCGGCCTGGTGGTCGACGAATACGGCGAGATCGAGGGTCTGGTCACGCTCGAAGACATCATCGAGGAGATCATCGGGAAGTTCACCACCGGCATGCCGACCGGCGGTTCGGGATTGTCCTGGCAAATGGAAGACGGCATCGAAAGCATCCTGGTCGATGGCGGCCGCAGCCTGCGCGAGTTGAATCGCGTCCTCCAACTGAGTTTTCCGCTGGAGGGGCCGAAGACCTTGAACGGCCTGATCCTCGAACACTTGCAGGACATACCGGAATCCGGCCTGAGCGTGAAAATCGGCGGGGTGGCGATGGAGATCGTCCAGACGCAGGATCGCCGCATCCGCGTGGTGCGCATCTTCCGGCCGGTGGCGCATAGTTCCTGATCCGGTATTACTACCTTTACAAAAGAGCGGTGCCGGGGCATGATCGAACGATGGCATTCGATTTGATCGGCATTACGGCATGCTCCTGACGCGGCGTACCCGCAATCGCTGTCATATCATATGAAACAGGCTGTCACTGTATCTCGCCACTACCAGCGGCGAATGGGAGAGAAGAGAAATGGCAACCGATGCCAAGGACACCAAGAAGGCGGAGAAGGTCAAGCAATTCAACTTCGCCTGGGAAGGCAGGGACAAGACCGGCAAACTCAGCCGCGGCGAAATTCGCGCCGGAGGCGAGGCCCTGGTGCGCACGACGCTGCGCCGCCAGGGCATCCTGGTCAGCAAAATCAAGAAACAGAGCCTGGGCGGCGGCGGCAAGGTCACCGAAAAAGACATCACGCTGTTCACCCGCCAGCTCGCCACCATGATGAAAGCCGGCGTGCCGCTGTTGCAGGCCTTCGATATCGTCGGCAAGGGAGCCAGCAACGCCGCCGTCGCCAAGTTGCTGATTGACATCAAGACCGATGTCGAGAGCGGCTCCAGCCTGACCCAGGCCTTCCGAAAATTCCCACTCTACTTCGATCCCTTGTTCTGCAATCTGGTGGGGGCCGGCGAACAGGCCGGCATTCTCGATTCCTTGCTTGATCGCCTGGCCACCTACAAGGAGAAAATCCAGGCCATCAAGGGCAAGATCAAGTCGGCATTGTTCTACCCGATTTCCATTATCGTGGTCGCCTTCATCATAGTTGCGGTAATCATGATCTTCGTGATCCCGCAGTTCAAGGCCATTTTCTCCTCCTTCGGCGCCGATCTGCCCATGCCCACCGTGGTCCTCATTACAATGTCTGACGCCTTTATCGCCAACTGGTACATTATTTTCGGCGGCGCTGGCGGCGGCATATATGCGTTTTTCTATTTCTGGAAGCGCTCCCTGGCGATGCAGATGTTCATGGATCGGCTGATGCTGAAAATGCCGGTGTTCGGCGACCTGATCCGCAAGGCCACCATCGCCCGCTGGACGCGCACGCTGTCCACCATGTTCGCCGCCGGCGTACCGCTGGTGGAGGCGCTCGACTCGGTGGCCGGGGCCGCCGGCAACCACGTGTACCTGCTCGCCACCCGGCAGATCAAGGGCGAGGTCAGCACCGGCCAGAACTTGACCGTGTCGATGCAGAACACCAACTTGTTTCCCAGCATGGTGGTCCAGATGGTGTCGATCGGCGAGGAATCCGGACAGCTCGACGGCATGCTCGGCAAGGTCGCCGATTTCTACGAAGCGGAAGTGGATGATGCCGTGGAAGCGCTCTCCAGCCTGATGGAGCCGATCATCATGGTGGTGCTGGGCACGCTGATCGGCGGCATGGTGGTGGCCATGTATCTGCCGATCTTCAAGCTCGGCGCAATCGCCGGCTAAGCCCGGCAGCAACTCCCGGCAACGACTAAACACAACTTATGGCGCCCATTGCGGAACTGCTTGCCCAGCCGGCTTATCTGGCGCTCATCTGCCTGCTGCTCGGACTCATGGTCGGCAGTTTTCTGAATGTCGTGATCCATCGCCTGCCGCAGATGATGCAGCGCGACTGGCAGGCGCAATGCGCCGAACTGCGCGGGGAAACGCCGCCCGTGCAGGAAAAGCTGACGCTGGCGCTGCCGCGTTCGCGCTGCCCCCAGTGCGGCCACCCGATCTCCGCGCTGGAGAATATTCCCATTGTCAGCTGGATCGCCTTGCGGGGCCGCTGCCGCGGCTGCAGCGCGCCGATCTCGCTGCGCTACCCGCTGGTCGAAGCGGCCACCGGCCTGCTCTCCGCCTATGCCGGATGGCATTTCGGCTTCACCCTGGCGGCGGCCGGCGCGCTGCTGTTCGTCTGGGCCATGATCGCCCTGACCTGCATCGACTTCGACACCCAACTGCTGCCCGACGACATCACCCTGCCGCTGCTGTGGGCCGGCCTGCTGATCAATCTCGGCGGCGAGCATGTCGGATTTACCGATCTGCAGAGCGCCGTGATCGGCGCCATGGCCGGCTATCTGGTCTTGTGGTGCGTGTATTGGGGTTTCAAGCTGACCACCGGCAAGGAGGGCATGGGCTACGGCGACTTCAAGCTGCTGGCCGCCATCGGCGCCTGGTTCGGCTGGCAGATGCTGCTGCTGACGGTCCTGCTCTCCTCCCTGGTCGGCGCCATCGTCGGCATCGGTCTGAT
>CAYHXK010000203.1:0-5261 GCA_964360125.1 uncultured Sterolibacterium sp. | reverse complement strand
GTGGCCCATTATCCCAAACGGGATTACTGGCAGGCGGTGATCCATGGGACGGTTCCCCGCTCGGGTTCCCCGGAGCGGCTGGCGCTGGAGCTCCCCCGCCTCAACCTCTAAACCGGCGCCGAGCGCGGCGCCGACGACTATGTGGTGGCGGCGCAGTTGTCCCTGCAATCCGGCTTCCCGGCGGAAGCGAAGCGGTTTTTGGATGCGGGTTATGCCGCCGGGCTGCTCGGAACGGGTGCCGAAGCGGAACGGCACAAGCGCCTCAAGGCGCTGGTTGCCAAAAACTTCGCCACGGATATCAAGTCCCTCGGCCAGGAGGATGCCCAGGCCGCCGCGGCCAAGGACGGCACGGCGCTGTTTAACACGGGGTATAACTATGTTCTGCATGGCCAGGCCGAAAAGGGCCTGGGGATGATGGAATCCGGCTTGGACAAAGGCGGCTTGAAGCGCATCGAGGATGCCCGCCTGCAACTGGGTTACGCCTATCATCTGGCCGGACATCGGCAAAAGGCGATTCAGGCGCTCAAGAAAATTCACGGGTCGGAGGGCGCCGCCGCTCTCGCCCGCCTCTGGATCATTCGCCTCGGACAGGCAGGATAGTCCTGGCCCTTACGCCGCGGCCTGTCCGCGGATGCGTTCGCCGGCCTTGGGAATCGCGCTCAACAGCTTCCGGGTGTAGGGGTGCTGCGGCCGCCGATAGATGTCGTCGGAGTTGGCAAACTCCACCACCTCACCCTGGTTCATCACCATCACCTGGTCGGACATGTACTTCACCACGGCCAGGTCGTGCGAGATGAAGATATAGCTCAGCTTGAACTCGTCCTGCAGGTCCTGCAACAGGTTGAGTACTTGCGCCTGCACCGAAACATCCAGCGCCGAGACCGATTCGTCGCAGATCAGGATGTCCGGCTGCATGGTCAGGCAGCGCGCAATGGCGATGCGCTGGCGCTGCCCGCCGGAAAACTCGTGGGGGTAATTGTGATACGCGGATTCGGGCAAGCCGACGCGCGCCAGCAGCTCGCGCACCAGGCGGCTGCGTTCGGCGTCGCTGCCGCCGATGCCGTGGATCAGCAGCGGCTCCGACAGGATCTGCCCCACCGTGAAACGCGGATTGAGCGACGCATAGGGGTTTTGAAAAACGATCTGGATGCGGCGTTTGTAGTTCTTGAACTCTTTTTTCGGCATCGAAAAAATGTCCCGCCCTTCGAACAATGCCTCGCCCGCCGTGGCTTCATGCAGGCGCATCAAGGTGAGTCCGACGGTGGTCTTGCCTGAACCGGATTCGCCGACCACGCCGAGCGTCTTGCCGCGCGGCAGCTTGAACGAGACGCCATGCGCCGCCTTGAATTCCCGCTGGCCGAACAGGCCCTCGCGCGAATAGAAACTCTTGCCGAGATTGTTCACCTCCAGGATGATGGGCTCGCCGCCGGACACGCCGCGCGTGCGCTCGGCGGGTTCCGGCGGCGGCTTGTCGGCGTTCATGAAGTCCTCGATCACCGCCAGGCGCCGAGGCCGATGCTCAAGCGGCGGGCGGCACTTGAGCAGCGCCTGGGTATAGGCATCGCGCGGACTGCGGAACACCTCGTCGGTGGCGCCCTGCTCGCGTATCTCGCCATTGCGCATCACCACCACGTGATCGGCGATTTCCCCCACCACCGCCAGGTCGTGGGTGATGAACAGCACCGACATGCGGTGCTTGTCCTGCAAGGCCGCCAGCAGTTCGAGGATCTGCTTCTGGATCGTCACATCGAGCGCGGTGGTCGGTTCGTCGGCGATCAGCAGCTTGGGATTGCAGGCAATCGCGATGGCGATCATGACCCTCTGCTGTTGCCCCCCCGACAACTCATGCGGAAAGGATTTGATGCGCAAGCGCGGATCGGGAATGCCGACTTCATTCATCAGTTCCTCCGCGCGGCGCCAGGCCTGCGCCCGCGACATGCCCATGTGCAGGCAGAGGGTCTCGGCGATCTGGTCGCCCACGGTAAAAACTGGATTCAGAGAACTCATCGGCTCCTGGAAGATCACCGAGATATCCTTGCCGCGAATCGCGCGGATGTTTTCATCGGACAGCTTGAGCAGGTTGGCGCCCTCGAACAGGATTTCGCTGCCCGGCGCGACGATCGCCGACTCGCGTGGCAGCAAGCGCATCACCGCCATCGCCGACACCGACTTGCCGCAGCCCGACTCGCCCACCAGGGCCACGGTGGAGTTTTTCGGCACCTCGAACGATATGCCCTTCACGGCCTCGAAGACCGTCCCTCCCTCAAGGCGAAAGTTGATCCCGAGGTTCCTTACCTGCAGCAGTGGTTGATCCATGTCGCTCATTTCATTTTCGGGTCGAGGGCGTCGCGCAAGGAATCGGTGAGCATCGAAAAGGCCGTCACCAGGATGGCCATCGAGACGCCGGCGGCGGCAAGTTGCCACCATTTGCCGATCACCAGTTCGGTCTGGGCTTCGGCCAGCATGGTGCCCCAGGATACCGAATCGACCGGCACCCCCAGCCCCAGGAAGGACAGGATTACCTCCGCCTTGATGAACTGCACCACATGCTGCGAAAGCTGAACCAGGCTGACATGGCTGACGTTCGGCAGGATATGCACGAACATCCGCCGCGTATGCGAGGCGCCGATGGCCTGGGCGGCTTTGACGTACTCGCGCGAGGCGTGCCTGATGTACTCGGAGCGCACCAGGCGGTAGATGCCGGTCCAGCCGGTGCAGGCGAGGATGAAAATTATCGTGTCCAGCCCTTGCCGGAGCACCGCGGCAAAGGAAAGTATCAGCAGGATGTAGGGAATCGAGGTGAACACGTTGTAGAACCACTCCAGCGCGTCGCCGACCCTGCCGCCCATATAGCCCGACAGTGCGCCCAGCACCGTGCCGATAATGGTGGCCAGCAAGGCCGCCGTCAGGCCGACGAAGATCGACGTCTCTGCCCCCTTGATGGATTTTTGCAGCACATCGCGCCCCCATTTGTCGCCGCCCAGCAGCAAGGTTTGGGCGCGCGGCGTTTCCGTCACCTGGATTTTTGCGGTGCGCTCCTCCCATTCCCGGTAGCGCGGCGCCAGCGGATCGAGGTCGGAGAGGTCGGCATAGGGCAGCCGCGTTTCGGACCCCGACAAACTCATCTGGGCGGCTTCGAAGTTTTCCTCTCCCGCCATGAAAGCCGGGTGGGCGTAGGAAACGCCGACCTCCCTGGACCAGTTGCCGGCGACGAGGCCCAGGTAGGACGCGATCATCAACGCCAGGAAGAATCCCACCACGGCCAGGGAAACCATGCCCACCTTGTCGCGCTTCAGGCGTCGCCAGGCCAGCG
The DNA here is from genome assembly GCA_964360125.1 of uncultured Sterolibacterium sp. Lineage (GTDB taxonomy): Bacteria > Pseudomonadota > Gammaproteobacteria > Burkholderiales > Rhodocyclaceae > JACRAR01. Next base: position 1,948 of record CAYHXK010000203.1, on the reverse strand, counting down.
TCCATAAGCCGGGCGACTGCCTGTGCCGGGAAGGTGCCGCACTGCGTTGGGAAATCACCGCGCTCATGCCTTCTCCCTATTTAAGCGTGACGCGCGGATCGACGACTTTGTACAGCACGTCGACCAGCAAGTTGATGAACATGGTGATCATCGCCAGATACACCGTCGCGGCCTTGATCACCGGGAAATCGGAGCGATTCACCGCGACCAGGATTTCCCGCCCGAGTCCCGGTATCGAGAAGAACACTTCCATCAGGAAGGAGCCGACGAAAATTCCCGGCAAGGCGATACCGACGTTGGTGAGGATGGGGATCAAGGCGTTCCTCAGCACGTGCTTGAACATCACGATCTTTTCCGACAGGCCCTTGGAGCGCGCCGTGCGCACGTAGTCGTGGTTGATTTCGTCGAGAAAGAAGCTCCGGTACAGGCGCAGCACGGGCGCCAGGCCGACGAAGACCGCCAGCAGGATAGGCAGCGGGGCATAGGTGGTAACGTTCCGCCAGTAGCTTTCGCTCCAGCCCTGCACCGGAAACCAGCCCAGCTTGAAGCCGAACAGGTACTGGGCGACGATGATGTAGACCAGGAAGGAGACCGACATCGCCACGGTACAGATCATCATGATCATGCGGTCGGTCACCGTGCCATTCACATAAGCCACGCCGATGGCGAGGATCACGCCGATGACCGTCTCCAGCAGCAGCACCGGCAGCATGATGGTCAGCGTCGGGCCCAGGCGGGTCAGGAAGATATGCGACACTTCCTCGTTGGTGGCCCAGGAGCGGCCGAAGTCGAAAGTAACGATCTGCTTGACGAACACCCACAACTGGACCCAGTAAGGTTCGTCCACGCCGAGCTGCCTGCGGATGTTGGCAATCTGTTCGGGATTGGTGATCTTGCCGGCCAGCACCAGCGCCGGATCGCCCCCTACCCAGGTGAACAGGCAGAAGATCAGCAGGACCACGCCGGCCAGGGTCGGAATCATTTGCCAGATGCGTCTGAAAATATAGGCGATCACGCCATTCCCCTTCTATGTGCCTTCATTTGCCAGTCAGATAATCGCGTTGGGCCTGCAGGTCGATATCCACGAACCGCCACCAGTTCTGCGACTGCACCAGCGGACGGCGGAAGCCGATCACATACGGATACCACAGGTCGGTCAGGATGCGGTGCATATTGATTTTCCAGGGCGCGTAAGCCACCATCAGCTTGGCCATTTCCTGGTACAAGGCGGTGCGCTCCAGACTGTCCGGCAGGCGCTGGGCTTTTGCAAAGGCCGCGTCATAGGCGGCCAGCTTGAAGCGCGCGAGATTTCCTTTGGCTCCCGCATTCGGCCCGTACAGGGACGTCAGCCAGGTGTCGGCATCGGGTGCCGACGCGGAGCCGCCCAACTGCCACATCATCAGCTTGCCGGCATTCGATTCCTTCAGCAGGTCCGGCCACTTGGCCTTGCGCACCGCCACTTTCAGTCCGATCTCCTTCATGCTGCGGGTCAGCAGCTCGTCGATCTGCTTGTCGCGGGCATTCGGCGAAGAATTGAACTTCAGCACCAACGGCGAGCCATCGGGCATTTCGCGGTAGCCGTCGCCGTCGCGGTCGAGGTAGCCATACATGTCGAGCAGCGCCTTGGCCTTGGCCGGGCTGTATTCGTTGGCGCTGGTGCGGAAATTCGGGTCGTAGCCGGCAACGCCCGGGGCGTAAGGGGTATGCGCCGGAATCGCCTGGTTCTTGCGGATGATGCGGATCTCGTCGAGGGTCTTGTAGCCCAGCGATACGGCACGGCGCAGGGCGACCTTGTCCGGCGTGTACCCGCCCACCAGCGGATCCTCCATGTTGAAGTAGATGTAGGTTATGTCCAGGGCCGGGACCTGCTCCATCCGGATGGAGCGTTTCTTCAGGTTGGGCGCCAACTGGTTGTTGGGCACCGCCTGGGTGGCATACTCCTCGGGCA
>CAYHXK010000202.1:0-5324 GCA_964360125.1 uncultured Sterolibacterium sp. | reverse complement strand
GGCAGCTTGCGCGCCTCGGCGACGCGCTTGTCCATGGGCCAGGCGGCCCAGTCGTAGCTGGTCACCTCGGCGCCGGCGACGCCCCTGACCACCACCCCATAGGCCGGCACCTGGCCGTCGGCGGTAACCTTCTTGGCCAGGATGTCGCGGTCGATCACCATCGACAAGGCCTTGCGCACCCGCATATCCTTCAGCAGCGGGTCGTTGTTGTTCAGCGCATAAAAGCGCAAGGCGAGTATCGGGCCATTGCGGGTGTCCTTGGGGTACTGGGCCTTGAGCTGGTCGTAGGTGCCGGGCGGCAGCTGGTACACCATTTCGTTTTCGCCCGACTGGTACAGCTTGACGTCGGCACTGCCGTCTTCCACCGGCAGGTAGGTGACCTTGGTCAATACCACGTTCCTGGCGTCCCAGTACTTGGGGTTCTTCACGATCACCACCTTGCTGTTGACCTGCCAGTCCTGCAGCATGAAAGCGCCGTTGCTCACCATATTGCCCGGCTTGGTCCAGTCCCTGCCGAATTTTTCGATGGTCGCCCTGGGCGCCGGACCGAGCTGGTTGTTGGACACCAGGTGCGGCAGGAAGGCCACCGGGGTCGAGGTCTTGATCTCGACGGTATGCTTGTCCAGCGCCTTGATGCCCACTTCTTTCGGCGGCTTCAAGCCCTTGGCCACGTCCATGCCGTTCACGAAGAACTCGCCAAACACCGTGGCATAGGTGGAGGCGGTCTTGGGGTCGAGGAAGCGGCGCCAGCCGTAAACGAAATCGTCGGCGGTAATCGGCTGGCCGTTCGACCAGAGCGCGTTCTGGCGCAGCTTGAACACCCAGGTGACGGGATCGGTCTGCTTCCACGATTCGGCCACGCCCGGCACCACATTGCCGCTGTTGTCGGTGGAGGTGAGGGCCTCGAACAGATCGCGCATGATGTTGTTGGCGCCCACCGATTCGGCGATGGCCGGATCGAGCGACTCGGGTTCGGAGCCGCCGTTGCGCACCAACTCCTGCTTGGCATGCAGCACGCTGCCGGGAGGAATCACGGCGGCGGACACGCTTCCGGTGAAACCGAGGGCCAACATTACAGCGATCCACTTAGGACTAAAGTTCATTACGCTTCATCTCCGTGAGAGCTGGGGTCGGACTTGGCGGCGCTTGGGTTGGTCATTAAGCGCGCGACCCCTTGATAGCTTTGACCCCGGCATGCCAATCAAGTGACCATTATAAACTTCGAATAGCGGATAGAGGTTATATATCCGTTCACTGGTCACTGAGCCGGTAGATTCTTTCCGCGTTGCCGTGCGCAATCGCTTTGGCCAATTCAGGCGGCATCTGCGCCAGCGCAGCGCGGTAGTTCGCCAGCGTTTCCTCGCCGGGACCGCGCTGCGGCCCGGACTGTACGGTATGGAAATAATCCGTGCCGATCACGAAGCGATCGGGGTAATCGCGCAGCAGCGCCAACCAGGAGGGTTTCAATTTCTTGTCGGTGTCCAGCGCGAAGACCGGCGGCGGCGCGTTTCCCCCCAGCCGCAGGCTCATGAACAGGTTCGGGTTGCGGGTGAGCAGCTCGCGCTGGATCGGGGGCGGGCGCGTTCCCAGCGGATCGGTGCCGGCATGCGCCCAGACGATCCTGGCGCCGCGGTTATGCGCCAGCAGGCGCTCGAAGGCGGCCAGGTTGGCTTTCAGCACAGCCAGATTGGTCGAATTGAATGCCGGCCGGTCCGGGAGATTCATGTCCTCCGGCACCAGGTCCAGATGCAGGTCCATGGGAATGTTCTTTTCCGCGGCGATGTCGGCGAGCAACAGCAACAGGGGATGATCGGGCGGCGTCCATTCGTAAGGATGCTGCGGACCCATCAGCCGCAGGGACAGGTGATGCAGCGCGATTTCGCCGAAGGCCACGGCGCCGGCCGCGACGATCTCCTCGGCGCGTTTGCGGAACGCCTTCTTGTCGTCGTCGCCGACCTGGTCCGGCGCGCTCGTGTGGATCATCGCGTTGAGGCTGCCGCCGCCACCGCCGAGGAGAATCCGGCCCGCATAGGCCTGCTTGGCAAAGCCATACGACTCGATATCGTAGGCGCCGGGCGTGCCGGCAACCATGGGCGGGGGCATGATGACGATGCGACGGATCCCCGATTCGTCCATCCGGTGGAGGGCGGCGTCGAAAGAGCCGCGAAAATCCGTGCCGCGCTTGCCGCCGTTCTGGATATGGCCATGGGTATCGACGATGCCCGGCGCCTGCGCCAAGCCGGGCGGCGCGGCAAGCACAAGGAAGCTCAGGCAGATTGCGAAATCGACGGTGCGGTTTGCGGCTCGCAGTTTCTTAAAGCTCGATACGGCACGCCTCGGATGCATTTTCGCCTCCTGTAAGTATTCAAACCAGGTTCTCAAGAGAATCAAATAGCACAAAGCCGCGTTTCATTGATGGACGGGAGAGGCGGAGAGCTTGACTCCCAAGGCATGAAGCAGCTTCAGCATTGTGTCATAGCGCGGCTTGGCGCCGGGTGTCAATGCTTTGTATAGGCTCTCGCGCCCAAGGCCCGCATCTTTAGCGAGTTGCGCCATGCCACGGGCGCGCGCCACATCGCGCACGGCTGTTAGGAATACATCGGGATTGGGATCTTCCAGTGCGGCGGTGATGTATTCCGCGATGGTTTCCTCATCGTCGAGGTAATCGGCGGCATCGAAGGGGGCAAATTTGGCCATCGTTCACTCCTTATCCAAAGTACGCGCCATCTCTATGGCGTGTTTGATGTCGCGCTTCTGCGAGGACTTGTCACCGCCCAAGAGAAGCAAATAGACCACCTCTGCACGCCGCGTGAAATAGACTCGATAGCCTGGCCCGACGTGTACGCGCATTTCTGAGATTCCTTCGCCAACCGGCTCGCAGTCGCCGAAGTTGCCGTGCTCGGCAGACCTGATACGGTGGGCGATTCGGGCGCGCCCCGCTTTGTCTTTCAGGTCGGTGAGCCAAGCGTCGAATTCCTCGGAGCGCTCAAAGGTGTTCATGCGTTACAGTGTATCCGAATGGATACCACTATGCAATCCTGAGCGCAAGGCGATTGGGGCTCAGTGTGTGATGCCCAACTTGTGAACTAACTGGCCTGCGTGGTTTTTCGCATAGGTCCGGTTGACTGCCGGAATAGTGCGTCCACATACGCAGGACACGAACGGTCTGCTCTTTGGTAAAGACTTCGTACACGATACGGTGCTGAATATTAATGCGACGCGAGTAAGCGCCGGCAAGATCTCCGACCAACTTCTCGAAGGGCGGTGGATTCTGAAATGGGTTGTTGGCAAGCACCGCGAGCAGCTCTTGCGCCTTTGGCTTAAGACCGCTTGCAGCAAGCTTCTTTGCATCTTTCATTGCCTGCTTGGCATAAACAACCGTCCAACTCACCACTTAAGCGCCTTCGCACTTTTTCCGAGCGGTTCGGCCATGCCAGCCTTTATGGATTCGCGCATGCCGGGCACGGCTAGCAGGTACAAGGTTTCTTGAATTGCGCTCCAGTCTTCCGTAGAGAGCAGCACAGCACTGCTGCGCTTTCCGGAAATGACGATGGGTTCATGAGACTCTGCTGCCTCATCGATGAGCCGGTACAGATTCGCGCGAGCTTCGCTGGCAGTCAGTGTGTGCATTTTGCGCTCCTTGAAAGAAGCCGAAATAGTACGTTAATGCGTACGAGTAGTCAAGGCAATATGCAAGTGCCAAGAGCGGGCTAACGAATCGTCATCACCTTGATTACCAAGGGAGTCCATATACGACGGGTTGGGCCAAGCGTTCAACGAAGACGCTCCTTTGCCTCGTGCTGAACCATACCACGCCACCCAGGTTGGTCAGGGTCTAAGCCACGAGCGCGATACTCTTGCTTGACCTGAAGCAATGCTGCTTGAAATCTGGGGTCGCTCGACGATGGTGTCGGGTTTCGTGATGGAACAGGCGTTGGCGTCCAAGTGGCTGGTTTTGCTGCTGGCATTACGAATGAAGATAGACGCTCGGCCTTGAACTGCTTTTGTTTTTGATCTGCGGCACGTTGGGTGCTTTCAATTGCAGCTTGCTTTTCGGCAGCAAGCTGCGCTCGCCGCTCGGCGGCGAGCCGAGCTTTTTCAAGAGCGGCCTGATGTTCTGTCTCAAATTGCGCGATAAGGCGTGCAGTATTTTCAACCAGCAACTGCCTCTCTTCCGGAGTGAGAAGCCTTCCTTCGGATGTTCTGTAGCGCGGCGCCGATAGTTCCTCGCCGAAAAGCTTCTTGAAGCACTCTGAACCGAGTACCGTTAGCTTCCCGTTTTGCAGGACAACGTGGATGCGCTTGTAGACTGGATGTTTGCAGCCCGGCGCCTGACAAACAACACGATCGCTTTGAGGAACTTCAACGACAGCGAGTAGGTGAATGTCGGTCATTGGTGAAAGGCCCAACGTTCAAATTAGACCACGGAGTATGAAACGATGAAGCCCACTAACACATCATGCCGGATGCAGTTCCTCGCGGATCACGCGCCGCAGCGTGGATTCGATTTGCTCGCCCGTCGCCGTCGTAATCGCGGGCGTCTTCCTCCGTGCTCGTCGGCCCGTTGAACACTTGCTTGGCATCGGCGAAATCAAAGCCGTGCTTTTTCAGGTTGGACGTGCGCTTGGCGGCTTTCCACGTGAAGTCCATGAATCTTAGTATACATACGAATATATATATATTGCAAAGGGTTTGACAACCCCGCTCATGGACAGGAGCAAGTGCGATGAACGCCCACGGTCAACATGTTCCCCAGGAATGTTCTTGCGCGAATGCTTTCAACTTGACGGGGCGGCTAAGCAACACCATAATGGTTCCATTATGGTTGGAGGTTGATATGCCCACTACGTTGACTCTAAAGAACATTCCGGACGCCATATATGACCGGCTAAAGCTTTCTGCGGAAGCGCACCGCCGCAGTATGAATAGCGAAGCAATAGTGTGCCTTGAGGCGGTACTGTTACCTGCCAAGGTGACGCCCACCGAGAGGTTGGCTCGCGCACGGGAGTTGCGTGCGGCCTTGCCCAAGGGAAAATTCCGGGCGCGTGACATGGATGCACTGAAGCGCGAAGGCCGCCCATGATTGTGGTGGACTCCAACGTGTTGGCATACCTATACCTGCCGGGCGAGCGCACCGCCGATGCCGAGGCGCTGCTTGAGCGAGACCCCGAGTGGGCGGCCCCCGTTCTTTGGCGCAGTGAGTTTCGCAACATTCTGGCAGGCTATGCGAGGCGGAAGAGTCTCACCTTTGAACAAGCGTGCAGCCTGCTAAGCGAGGCAGAAAGCCTGCTTTCGGGATCGGAGTTTGAAGTCGACTCGCGGGC
>CAYHXK010000201.1:0-5331 GCA_964360125.1 uncultured Sterolibacterium sp. | reverse complement strand
TCCATCCCGGCGAGCTCCGGCTCGACGCACCGATCCGCGTGCGCGGCGATGTTTCCTCGCAGTTCCTTACCGCCTTGCTGATGGCCTTGCCGTTGACCGGCAGGGAGGCGCAAATCGAGGTGATCGGCGAACTGATCTCCCAGCCCTACATCGAGATTACCCTGAACCTGATGCAGCGCTTCGGCGTGTGTGTGGAACGCAGCGGCTGGCAGCATTTTAGTATTCCCGCCGGCCCTGGCTATCGCAGTCCGGGGCTCATCCATGTCGAAGGCGACGCCTCCTCGGCATCCTATTTTCTCGCTGCCGGAGCCATCGGCGGCGGTCCGGTGCGCGTCGAAGGCGTCGGTATCGCCAGCATCCAGGGCGATCTGCGCTTTGTCGATGCCTTGCGGGAGATGGGGGCGCAAATCGAGATGGGCGATCACTGGATCGCGGCGAGCGCCCCGGCGGCCGGCAAACTCAAGGCTTTTGACGCCGACTTCAATCACATCCCCGACGCGGCGATGACCATGGCAATCTTGGCGCTGTTTGCCGACGGCCCCTGCACCTTGCGGAATATCGCGTCCTGGCGCGTCAAGGAAACCGACCGGATCGCCGCGATGGCCAAGGAATTGCGCAAAGTCGGGGCCGCCGTGGAGGAAGGCGCCGACTCGCTGCGCGTGACGCCGCCGCGGCATTTGACGCCCAACGCCGCCATCGATACCTACGATGACCATCGCATGGCGATGTGCTTCTCGCTGGTGGCGCTGGGCGGCGTGCCGCTGCGCATCAACGAGCCGAATTGCGTGGCCAAGACTTTCCCCGAATATTTCAGCGAATTCGCCAAAATCGTCCGATGAATCACCATCCCATTCCCGTGATCGCCATCGACGGCCCTTCGGCCTCCGGCAAGGGCACCGTCGCCGCGCTGGTCGCCCAGCGGCTCGGCTTCCACTGCCTCGACAGCGGTTCGCTGTATCGCCTGACGGCCTTGGCTGCGCTGCGTGTCGGCGTAGCGCTGGATCAGGAGTCGGAGGTGGCGGCGCTGGCCGCGGGACTGCCGGCGCGCTTCGATGCCGGCCGCATCCTGCTGGCCTGCGACGGCAATCAGGAAGAGGATGTTTCAGACGCCATCCGCAGCGAGGCCTGCTCGGCGGGGGCCTCCAAGGTTGCCGCCCTGCCTGCCGTGCGCGCCGCGCTGCTGGAGCGCCAGCGCGCCTACCGGCGGGCGCCGGGGCTGGTGGCGGAAGGGCGCGACATGGGCTCGGTGGTGTTTCCCGCTGCGATGCTCAAGGTTTTTTTGACCGCCAGCGCCGAGGCGCGTGCCGAGAGGCGATATAAGCAGTTGATCGAAAAAGGGATGTCTGCTAATATCTTGTCCCTTTTGCAGGACTTGCAGGAGCGCGATGCACGCGATGCCGCGCGCAGCGTTGCTCCCCTGCAGAAATGCGTGGATGCGGAATTGCTCGAAACGACGCAACTCACCGTCGAACAGGCGGTGCAAGCAGTGCTGGACTGGTACCAGTTGCGCTTGCAGTGATTTGTGTTTGATGCAATCTGCGCCGCGCGCAACAGGGTTCCGCTTGTATTTTTAGCGAACGGGACCACAGGTGCCGCCTGACGCGCCAGCGTCGACGGCGTTTATCAACTTACTGCCGCAAAGTTTAAAGTTTTACCTTTCAACTCGCGGCGTTTAGGTTCTTACAAAAACTATGTCCACAGCTACTGCTACCCATACCGAATCCATGCCTGGCATGGAAAGTTTTGCCGCCCTCTTTGCCGAAAGCCTGTCGCGTCAGGAGATGCGCGCCGGCGAGGTCATCACCGCCGAAGTCATCCGCGTCGATCACAACCATGTGGTCGTCAATGCCGGCCTCAAGTCGGAAAGTTTCATCGCCCTCGAGGAATTCAAGAACGAACGCGGTGAAATCGAAGTCAAGGCCGGCGACTACGTGAGTGTCGCGATCGAGATGCTCGAGGACGGCTATGGCGAAACCCGTTTGTCGCGCGAAAAGGCCAAGCGCATCGCCGCCTGGAACGACCTGGATACGGCAATGAACGAAGGCACCCTGGTCAAGGGCCTGATCACCGGCAAGGTCAAGGGCGGCCTGACCGTCATGGTCAATGGCATACGCGCCTTCCTGCCCGGTTCGCTGGTGGATATCCGTCCGGTCAAGGACACCACGCCGTTCGAAGGCAAGGAATTCGAATTCAAGGTCATCAAGCTCGACCGCAAGCGCAACAACGTCGTCATGTCGCGTCGCGCCGTGCTTGAGGCCAATCAGGGCGAAGAGCGCCAGTCCCTGCTGGAAAACCTCAAGGAAGGCACCATCGTTAAGGGCATCGTCAAGAACATCACCGATTACGGCGCCTTCGTCGATCTCGGCGGCATCGACGGCCTGCTGCACATCACCGACCTGGCCTGGCGCCGCGTGCGTCACCCGTCGGAAGTGCTGACGGTGGGCGATGAAGTCGAAGCCAAGATTCTCAAGTTCGACCAGGAGAAGAATCGCGTCTCCCTGGGCATGAAGCAGCTCGGCGACGATCCGTGGGTGGGCATTGCCCGCCGCTATCCGTCCGGCACCCGGCTGTTCGGCAAGGTCACCAATCTCACCGATTACGGCGCCTTCGTCGAAGTCGAGCAGGGCATCGAGGGCCTGGTGCACGTTTCCGAAATGGACTGGACCAACAAGAACATCCATCCCTCCAAGGTGGTGCAACTGGGCGACGAGGTCGAGGTGATGATCCTGGAAATCGACGAAGAGCGCCGCCGTATTTCCCTCGGCATGAAGCAGTGCCAGTCCAACCCGTGGGACGATTTCGCCATCAACCACAAGAAGGGCGACAAGGTCAGCGGCCAGATCAAGTCGATCACCGATTTCGGCATATTCATCGGCCTGCCCGGCGGCATCGACGGACTGGTGCATCTGTCCGACCTGTCCTGGTCCTCGACCGGCGAAGAGGCCAAGCAGAACTTCAAGAAGGGCGACGAGGTCGAGGCGCTGGTGCTGTCGATCGATGTCGACAAGGAGCGCATCTCCCTGGGCATCAAGCAGATGGATGGCGATCCCTTCACCAGTTTCGTCGCCACCCACGACAAGAACAGCATGGTCAAGGGCACCGTCAAGAGCATCGACGCGCGCGGCGCGGTGATCGATCTCGGTTCCGACGTCGAGGGTTATCTGCGAGCTGCGGAAGCCTCCCGCGAGCGTGTCGAGGATCTGCGCACGCTGTACAAGGAAGGCGATGCGATCGAAGCCATGATCATCAATGTCGATCGCAAGACGCGCGGCATCAATCTCTCGATCAAGGCCAGGGATCAGGTCGAGCAGAGCGAAGCGATGCAAAAGCTGGCTTCCGAGAGCGGCTCCGCCTCGACTGGCACGACCAGTCTGGGTGCGCTGCTCAAGGCCAAGCTGAACAACCCTCCGCAATAAGCGTATCGAGTGGGACATGACCAAATCCGAGTTGATTGACAGGCTGGCGGCGCATTTTCCGCAACTGGTGGCGAAGGATGCCGATTTCGCCGTGAAGATGATCCTCGATGCGATGACCGCAGCGCTGTCGCGCGGCGACCGCATCGAAATTCGCGGCTTCGGCAGCTTTGCCCTGAACTATCGGCCACCGCGCATCGGCCGCAATCCCAAGTCGGGCGAGAAGGTGCAGGTGCCGGAGAAGCACGTGCCGCACTTCAAGGCCGGCAAGGAATTGCGCGAACGCGTCGATCAGCGCGACTGATCGACTTGCGCGCGCTTTGTCAGGCTAGCGGCGGGTTTGAAATAGTCCGGGCGGTATTCGTTGCCATTGGGTGCGAATGCCGCCTTTTTCCTGTGTGAAGGCCAATGCGAATACTGATCTGGCTATTGCGGGCCATGGTTTTTGTGGCGCTGTTCGGCCTGGCTATCAAGAACAGCGGGCCGGTCGACGTGCGCCTGTATTTCGATACCGTTTGGCAAACACCACTGTCGCTGGTGGTGCTCGGCTGCTTTGCCGCAGGTGCTTTGATCGGCGCCACGGCGGCATTCATCACCTTGGTGCGACAGCGTCGCGAGATTGGTCAATTGCGCGGCAAATTGCGCGACACAACCAAGCGCGGTGCGGCAATTCCAGAGTCGAGTTGAGTTAAGCGAATGAGCAGCGGCTTCGAAATCCAACTCTGGTGGCTGCTGGTACTGCCTTTGTTCTTCGTCCTCGGCTGGGTTGCGGCGCGCATCGACATCAAGCATCTGGTGCGCGAATCGCGCGCCTTGCCGCGCTCCTATTTCAAGGGGCTGAATTTCCTGCTCAATGAACAGCCCGACCAGGCCATCGAGGCTTTCCTCGAAGCCGCCAGGGTTGATCCGGAAACCATTGAACTGCACTTCGCCCTGGGCAATCTGTTCCGCCGTCGCGGCGAGACGGATCGGGCGATCCGCGTGCATCAGAACCTGATTGAGCGCGACGAAACGCAAAATCAGTTGAGTGATGGTCAACGCCTGAGTGCGCTGGCGGAACTGGGACAGGACTATCTCAAGGCCGGCCTGCTCGATCGCGCCGAGGAGGTTTTTCTCAAGCTGCGCGGCACGCGCCGCGATGAGGAGGCGTTGCGCTTTCTGCTGGAGATCTACCAGCAGGAAAAGGAATGGCAACGGGCCATCGACATTGCGCGCAGCCTTCCCGAGCATGCGGGTCACCTGTGGCAGAAGGATATCGCCAATTTCCATTGCGAACTGGCTTCGGCGGCGCTGCTGAACAGGGATCTTCCCGAGGCGCGCCGGCAACTCGCCGAGGCGCTGGCCACCAACCGCAAGTGCGTAAGGGCAAGCATCCTGCAAGGGGAGGTCGCGCTGACCGAAGGCGACACAACCGCGGCGATCGAGACTTGGCGCCGCGTCGAGCAGCAGAATCCGGTGTATCTGTCGCTGGTGGCGAGCAAGTTGATCGACGCCTTCCGCCAGGATGGACGCGAGGCACAGGGTAATCAACTGCTGCGCGGGTGGTTCGCGCAGTATCCATCTCTTGATTTGCTCGATGCCGTGTTCCAGGCGGAAATGGAGGGGGGCGGAGCCGAGTCTGCCTACAAACTGGTGCGCGACGAGTTGCGCCGCAACCCGACGCTGCTCGGCCTCGACAAGCTGCTCGATGACTAACCGCCACAGCCGCAGCAAGGCAGGCCTCTCGGAATCGGGAACCCAGCGCGTGCCCTGCCAAACGTGCCAACCCGTCCTGGTGCTGTGGCGCAGCTTGTATCCGTGCAGCGCCCATAGGCGATGGACGTCGCCATCGTGGTTGGGCTCGTAGGCAAGAGGCCCCGCGAGGGGGACGGCGTGCTTTTTTTTCTGCTCCTTGCGGAACTGTTTCCATGCCTTGCCG
>CAYHXK010000200.1:3512-5347 GCA_964360125.1 uncultured Sterolibacterium sp. | reverse complement strand
TCCCAGTGGTCGGCGACGAGTTGCCGGACCGAGGCCGGATCGAGCTGCATCTTCATCTGCATGCCAAACTGTTGTTCCAGCCAGGGCGCCAGCCGCTGGTTCCACAAGGCGAGGCCGTCGGGCAGACGCGCCGCCAGTTGACTTGCTTCTTCGCGAACCAGCGGCAGCAGGATCAGCAGCAACAGCGCCAGCAGGGCGGCGAGCAGCAGCATCACCAGCAGCACCCCGGCCAGGCGCGGCAGCTTGCGCCGCTCGAGTTTTTCGACCAGCGGGTCGCAGATGTAGGCGAGGATGCCGGCGAGCAGGAAGGGCGTCAAAATCGGGCTCAGCAGCGTCAGCAGCCACAGCAGGGCGAGTCCAAGCCCGCTCCAGAGCAGGGTTTGCAGACGGTCGGCGCGTTCGGGAGTCATTTCCGGTAGAATTCCTGACAGATATATTTTGGTTATTCAGCGATTGCGTGCGTCGGCAACAGGCCAGCGTACAAAAGTCGACACTTTAGCCGCCAGCACGCAGGAACTCAACTTGACTTCATCCTTCCCCTCGCCCGCCGTCCCGCTGACCTATCGCGCTGCCGGGGTCGATATCGATGCCGGCGATGCACTGGTCGAACGCATCAAGCCTTACGCCAAGCGCACCCTGCGCCCGGAAGTGCTGGCCGGTATCGGCGGATTTGGCGCGCTGTTCGAGATTTCGAAAAAATACCGCGAACCGGTGCTGGTCTCCGGCACCGATGGCGTCGGCACCAAGCTGAAGCTGGCGTTCCAGTTCAATCGCCACGACGGCATCGGCCAGGACCTGGTGGCCATGAGCGTCAATGACATCCTGGTGCAGGGCGCGGAGCCGCTGTTCTTCCTCGACTACTTCGCCTGCGGCAAGCTCGATGTCGATACCGCCGCCAGCGTCATCCAGGGTATCGCCCACGGCTGCGAACTGGCCGGCTGCGCGCTGATCGGCGGCGAGACGGCGGAGATGCCGGGGATGTACCCGGAGGGCGAATACGACCTGGCCGGTTTTGCCGTGGGCGTCGTGGAAAAAGCCAAAATCATCGACGGGCAGAGCATCGCGCCGGGCGATAGCGTGCTCGGACTGGCGTCGAGCGGCGCGCATTCCAACGGCTATTCGCTGATCCGCAAGATACTCGAGCGGACCCGGCCCGATTTCGCGGCCGACTTCCACGGCAGCCCCCTGCTGGATGTGGTCATGGCGCCGACGCGCATCTACGTCAAGCCGCTGCTGGCGCTGATGCAGGCGCTGCCGGTGAAGGGCATGGCGCACATCACCGGCGGCGGCCTGACCGAAAACGTGCCGCGCATCCTGCCGCAACACCTCACCGCCACGCTCGACCACCGCATGTGGATGCTGCCGCCGCTGTTCCAGTGGCTGCAAAGCGAAGGGCAGGTGGCCGATGCCGAGATGCACCGGGTTTTCAACTGCGGCATCGGCATGGTGGCGATCGTCGCCGCCGAACACGAGCGGCATGCCATGCAGTTGCTCCAGGCGGCTGGCGAAACCGTGTATTCCATCGGCCGCATCGAAGCGCGCGGCGACGGCCAGGCGCAGACCACCGTGATCTGATTAAGATGTAGCGGCGCGCGAATTTTCGCGCGCAGCTACACTTTGCCCTGCAGGAATTCCTCTACCCGCAGCAACACCTGACGATTGCTGTCCGCCGTCAGCGGATCGAACGACTCAAGCCCCGCCATGCTGCGCAGCCAGGTGAATTGGCGCTTGGCAAACTGGCGCGTGGCGTAGACGCCGCGATCCTGTAGCTCGGCGCGCGGCAGCCGGCCTTCCAGCATTTCCCACACCTGGCGATAGCCGACGCAACGCATCGA
>CAYHXK010000200.1:0-3412 GCA_964360125.1 uncultured Sterolibacterium sp. | reverse complement strand
CGCGGCGGCCGCGTCGATTACCGCGCGCAGCGCCGCATCGGCCTGCGGCAGATCGGCCAAACCTTCGCGTAATGCCTTGAAGTAGAGCATGGTGCCGCCCACCAGCAAGGGCACCCGGCCGTGCGCGGTGATCCCGGCCATCTCGCGCAGTGCATCGGTGCGGAAGCGCGCCGCCGAATAGCGTTCCTCGGGGCCGATCAGGTCGATCAGGCGGTGCGGGTAGCGCGCCAGCATGGCGGCATCCGGCTTGGCGGTGCCGATGTCCATGTCGCGGAACACCTGCGCCGAGTCGACGCTGACGATGTCGAGCGGGAAGAGATCGGCCAGCTTGAACGCCAGCTCGGTTTTTCCGCACGCCGTAGGCCCCATGAGGAGAATGGCCGGCGGTAGCCGGCCATTCTCCTCATGGGGCCGCGTGGCCCCAATCGACGGCCCACCCCCCGGCCCCCGCCTAGCGGGCGGGGGTGGCTGGTTGGCGCCCTGCGGGCGACTAGGTGAGGTCACTACCTGCCACGCAAAAACAATCTGTCGAGATCCGCCAAGGACAGTTGCGACCAGGTCGGCCGGCCGTGGTTGCATTGGTCGGCGCGCTCGGTCGCCTCCATCTGGCGCAGCAGCGCGTTCATCTCCGGCAGGCTCAGGCTGCGATGGGCGCGCACCGCGCCGTGGCAGGCCATGGTGGCGAGCAGTTGGTTGCGGCGCGCCTCGATCACCTGGCTGGCCGGGAATTCCTTGAGGTCGGCCAGCAGCGCGCGCACCAGGTCGACGATGGACGCATTCGCCAGCAGCGCCGGCACGGCGCGCACCGTCAGTTGCTGCGGGCCGGCGGGAGCGAGTTCGAAGCCGAGCCGGGCCAGCGCCGCCGCATGTTCCTCGGCCGTCGCCATTTCCGTGGCGCTGGCGGAGAACAATGCCGGGATCAGCAACTGCTGCACCGTCGGCGTTTCTTCCAGGACATTCTTCAGGCGTTCGTAGAGGATGCGCTCATGGGCGGCGTGCATGTCGACCAGCACCAGGCCGGCGGCATTCTGCGCCAGGATGAAAATGCCATGCAGTTGCGCCAGGGCGTACCCCAGGGGCGCTTCCGTATCCTCCCGGCGCGCCGCGCCGCCGGCTTCGGTGTGTGGCGGAGGTGGCTGGCCGCTGAAGGCGCTGCGGGAAAAATCCAGGTAGGCCGCGGTCGCCGGTTGCGCCACGCCCAGCGTATTCTGGTGCGGCGCTGTCCAGGCTTGCGCCGCGTAGGCCGCGTTGCGCGGCTCTGCCAGCGGCTCCTGCGCCTGCACATGCACTTGTGACAGCGGCGCGGCCAGCACGCGCTGCAAGGCATGAAACACGAACTGATGCACGCCGCGCGACTCGCGGAAGCGCACTTCGATCTTGGCCGGATGTACATTCACATCGACGCCATAGGGATCGAGTTGGAGGAACAGCACGTAGGCCGGATGGCGGCTGCCGTGCAGGATGTCGGCATAGGCCTGGCGGGCGGCATGCGCCAGCAGCTTGTCGCGCACGTAGCGGCCGTTGACGAAAAAATACTGCTCGTCGCGGCCGGCGCGCGAATAGGCGGGCAGGGCGGCGTAACCCGTCAGGCGCAGGTCGCCGGCGGCAACCTCGAGCGGCCGCGCCTGGGCGAAGAACTCGGCGCCGAGCAGTTCGCGCGCGCGGCGCGGCAGGTCGGCGGCCGCCAGGCGATGCTTGACGCTGCCGTTGTGGGCCAGGCTGAAAGCCACATCCGGACGCGCCAGCGCCATGCGCCGCAAGGCCTCGTCGCAGTGGGCGTATTCGGTGGCGTCGGACTTGAGGAACTTGCGCCGCGCCGGGGTGTTGAAATACAGATCGGCGACCTCGATGGTGGTGCCGCCCGCCAGTGCCGCCGGGGTGAGCGTCAAGTCGTTGGGGGCGTTGGTGATGCGCCAGGCATGTGTCCCCTCGCTGATGCGGCTGGTCAGCGTCACCCGCGCTACCGCGGCGATGGAGGCCAGCGCCTCGCCGCGGAAGCCGAAGCTGCCGACATGTTCCAGGTCTTCCAGGCTGGCGATCTTGCTGGTGGCGTGACGCGCCAGCGCCAGCGGCAGATCTTCGCGGCCGATGCCGCCGCCGTCGTCGGCGATGCGGATCAGGCGCACGCCGCCATCGCCGAGCTGCACGTCGATCAGGCGCGCACCGGCATCGAGGCTGTTCTCGAGCAATTCCTTGAGCACCGAGGCGGGGCGCTCGACCACTTCGCCGGCGGCGATCTGGCTGATCAGGAGCTCGGGCAGGAGGCGGATTGAGGATGGGGCGGGCATGGCGGGATTATAGCCGGGGGACTCCGGTAGAATGCCCGACTTTGCGCCCCAGCCCGCGGCCCGCCATCCGGTTCTTCCCATGGAATACATTGCACAGTTTATCGATATCGTCCTGCACCTCGACCAGCACCTGGTAGTGCTGGTGCAGCAGTACGGCACCTGGATCTATGTCATCCTCTTCGCCATCATTTTCTGCGAGACGGGTCTGGTGGTGTTCCCCTTCCTGCCGGGCGATTCGCTGTTGTTCGTCGCCGGCGCGGTGGCGGCGACGGGAGGCATGGACATCGTCACGCTGAATGTTGTGCTGTTCGCCGCCGCCGTGATCGGCGACAACACCAACTACTGGATCGGCCACACCATCGGGCCGCGCGCCTTTCGCTGGGAACAGTCGCGCTTCTTCAACAAGGCTGCGCTGCTCAAGACCCATGCCTTCTATGAGGCGCACGGCGGCAAGACCATCATCATCGCCCGCTTCCTGCCGCTGGTGCGCACCTTCGCGCCCTTCGTGGCCGGCCTGGGGCGCATGAGCTACCCGCGCTTCTTCGCTATCGATTTATTCGGCGGGGCGCTCTGGATCGGCTCGCTGACCTTGGCAGGTTACTGGTTCGGCAACCTGCCGTGGATCAGGAACAACCTCTCGCTGGTGATCGTCGCGATCGTCCTGCTCTCGCTGCTGCCGGCGCTGATCGGCTGGTTGAGGCATCGCGGGTAACGTTTCCCGCCGCGCTCCTTCGATTAACCGTCGATCAGTTGCAAGGCCCGGGTTGCGGGGACGATGAGGATTCCTTCATGTCCACCGAGGTTGAGCAGGTCGGCATCCCCCGAGACGATCCAGTCGGCGCGTGCCGCTATGGCGGCGGCGATCACATGATCGTCATCCGGATCGTTGGGGATCACGCGCGGGACGGTGGTGGGCGACACCAACTCGACGGCTTCCAAGTAATCGGCCAGCACTTCATGCGAGGTTCGTCCGATCGCTGTTAGCCGCTTGCCTGGTGACGGTCGCGTCAGCACATCGGCAAGTTCTTCGAGAAGCGCTGTGCTGCTGTACAGATGAAAACCCGGCTGCTGTTGGATCGTGGCGAGCAACCGATACGGTGTGCCCCGCCACAGCAGCGCCGACA